>DASQPA010000169.1:0-28498 GCA_035644215.1 Thermoanaerobaculia bacterium | reverse complement strand
CTCGCCGCGGATGCGCTTCGCGAGGAGCTTCCGCTTGACGGGCGAGAGAGATTCCAGGCTCCGGGCCGGCTCGCCGAGCTCCCCCGCCGCGGCCGCCGCGGGCGCGGGGGCGGGGGCGGCCTTCGTCTCGGCGGGGCCGGCGAGCGCCGGCGCGCTCGCCTCCAGGGTGCCGTCGGCGAGGAAGCGGGCGCGGCGACCGGCGGGCGCGGCCGGCGCGCCTGCCACGCTCGCCGTGCCCGCCGGCTTGCCCCAGATCCCGATCGGCGCCGGGCCGCCGTCCAAGCGCACCGCCTCGCCCCACTCGACCGTCACCTGATGGCGTTCGCCCGCGGAGAGGAGCGGCAGCTCGGTGAGCGGCCGTGCCGGGTCCGCCACAGCGCTCGCCAGGAGCGCCTCTAAATGTCCCCGCCAGCGCAGGGCCGTCGTGAGGTCGAAGAGCTCCAGATTGTAGGAGAAGCTCCCCATCAGGCGGCCGCCGACCTCGGCCAGCTCGAGGGCGAGGGTGAAGGCGGTCTCGCCCTCGGTCACCGCGAGCGGGAACGGCGCGGCCTCGGCGCCGGGGACCGCGATCTCCGGCATCGGCGGTTGCGAGAGGAAGAAGACATCGAAGAGGGGTGGCTCCCCCGGCCGCTCCGCGCGGAGCGCCTCGGCGAGGTACGAGAACGGCAGGTCCTGGTGGTCGTAGGCGGCGAGGGTCGCCATGCGCGTCCGTCTGAGGAGCTCGCCGAAGTCGGGGTCGCCCGCCGCCGCGGCGCGGATGACCAGGGTGTTGGTGAAGTAGCCGAAGAGCGGCTCGAGATCGGCGCGGGTCCGGCCCGCGGTGACGGCCAGGACCGCGAAGTCGCCCCGGCCGGTGTGCCGGCGCAGGAGGCCCGTGAAGGCGGCGAGGAGCGTCATGAAGAGGCTCGCCCCCTGGCGGCGCGAGAGGGCGCTCAAGCTGGCGGTCAAGGCGACGTCGAGCTCGAGCGGCAGGTTGCCCGAGCGGACGTCGAGCTCGAGCAGCAGGTTGTCCGGGCGGAAGTAGCGCTCCGCCTCCGGCGGCCGGTCGAGAGGCAGGTCGAGGCGCGGCACGCCGGCGAGCCGCGTGATCGCGGCGCCCAAGAGGCGCTCCAACGCCTCGCCCTGGAGCCACGCTCGCTGCCAGATGGCGAAGTCGCGAAACTGGAGGGGGAGCTCGGGGAGCGGCGAGGGTAGGCCGGCGAGCGCGGCCCCGTAGAGCGCCGTCAGCTCGCGCGCCAGGACGCCCATCGACCAGCCGTCCGACATGATGTGGTGGAAGGTCAGGAGGAGGACGAATGCCTCCTCCCGGCGGAGGAGGACCGCGCGCAGGAGGCGCCCGCGCGCGAGATCGAAGGGGAGTGTCCTCTCGACCGCGGCGAGGTGTTCCATCTCGCGCCCCACCACGGCGGGTGGCAGGCCGCAGAGGTCCACGAGCGGCAGGGGAGGCCGCCAGGGAGGGTCGACCCGCTGCAGGGGCCTGCCCCCGACCGCGACGAAGCGCGTGCGGAGAGCCTCATGGCGGTCGACCTCCGCGGCGAGCGCCGCGGCGAGCGCCGGCACCGACAGCGCGCCGCGGAGCGCCAGCGCGAGCGGCACGTTGTAGACCGCGGTGCCCGGCGAGAGCTGGTCGTAGAACCAGAGCCGCTCCTGGGTGAACGACAACGGCGCCTCGGTACCGCGGGGCGCCCGCACGAGCGGCGGTGCCCCGGCGGTCGCGCCGCTCCCCCGCAGCCGCTCGACCTCCACGGCCAACGCCGCCACGGTCGGGCGCTCGAAGAGGGCGCGGAGAGGCAGGTCCACGGAGAACGCCTTGAGCACCCGCGAGGTCACCTGTGCCGCGACGAGCGAATGGCCGCCCAGGGCGAAGAAGTCGTCCTCTGCTCCCACGCGCTGCCGCTCGAGCACCTCCTCCCAGATCCCGGCGAGCACCTGCTCGACCGGGCTGCGCGGCGCCAGGTACGCTCCGCCGCTCCCGCGCTCTTCCGGCGCCGGGAGGGCCGCGCGGTCCACCTTGCCGTTCGGGGTGAGCGGCAGCCGATCGAGGAGCACCCAGGCCGCCGGCACCATGTAGCCGGGCAGCCGCTCGGCGAGGAAGGCGGCGAGCGCCTGCGGCGAAGGATCGGGCTGGGCGGCGGCGGCAGTGGCGGCGACGGAGCTCACGTAGCCGACCAGCCGCACGTCGCCCGGGCGGTCCTCGCGCGCCACGACCGCCACGACCGCCGCCTCGCGCACCCCCGGGTGCTCGGCGAGCGCCGCCTCGATCTCGCCGAGCTCGATGCGGTAGCCGCGCACCTTCACCTGGCGGTCGATCCGCCCGAGGTATTCGAGGTCGCCGTCCGCGCGCCAGCGCGCCAGGTCGCCGGAGCGGTAGAGCCGGAGCCCGCCCCCCCCAATATTGCCGCCGGCGAAGGGATCGGGCACGAACCGCTCCGCGGTCAAGGCGGGGCGAGCGAGGTATCCCCTCGCCACCCCGGCGCCGCCGACGTGGATCTCCCCCGGCACGCCGATCGGCACCGGCCGGCCGCCGCCGTCGAGCAGGTGGAGCACCAAGTCGGACAGCGGCCGGCCCACGGCGCTCCCCGGCCGTGCCAGGTCGCTCTGCCGCAGCCGTCGCCAGGTCGTGTGCACCGTCGTCTCCGTGATGCCGTACATGTTGACCAGGAGCGGCCGCTCCTCGCCGTGGCGCTCGAGCCAGGGGGTGAGCGACGGAGGGTCCAGCGCCTCGCCGCCGAAGACCACCAGGCGCAGGTCCGCGACCATCGCCTCGCCGCGCGCCACGGCCGACTCCTCGGCCCAGAGGAGCTGCCGGAAGGCCGAGGGCGTCTGGCTGAGCACCGTCACCCGCTCCCGTCGCAGCAGCTCGTAGAACGCCTCGGTCGAGCGGGCCGTCTCGCTCGGCACGACGACGAGCCGCCCGCCGAAGGCGAGCGCCCCCCACAGCTCCCACACCGAGAAGTCGAAGGCGATCGAGTGAAAGAGGGTCCAGACGTCGTCGGGACCGAAGGCGAATTCCTGGCGGAGGACGGCGAAGAGACGCGCGGCGTTGGCGTGGCTGACCTCGACGCCCTTCGGCCGGCCGGTCGATCCCGAGGTGTAGATGACGTAGGCGAGGTCGCCGGGATGGCACGGGCTCCGTTGGGCTCCGGCGGCCTCCTGGCCGCCGACGAGCGCGTTGAGGCCGACCACCCGCGCGGCGCCCGCCGGCAGGCGTTCGCGGAGATGCTCCTCGGCCAGGAGGACCGGCGCCCCCGCGTCGGCGAGCGTGTACGCCAGGCGCTCCGTGGGATGGGCGGGGTCGAGCGGCAGGTAGGCCCCGCCGGCCGCGAGGATCGCCAGCACCCCCAGGATGAGCTCGGGCGAGCGCTCGGCGCAGAGCCCTACCAGCATGCCGGGCCCGACCCCGAGCTCCGCCAGCCGGCGCGCCATCCGGCTCGACCTTCGCGCCAGCTCGCCGTAGGTCAGAACCTGGTTACCGGAGACCAGCGCGGAGACCAGCGCCACCGCGTCCGGACGCCGCGCCGCCTGCGCCGCGAAGAGCTCGTGCACCGGGGCCGCCCCCCCCGCCGCACCGCCGACGGGCGCCGCGTCGCTCCACTCGCGGAGGAGCTGCTGCCGCTCCGCGGCGGAGAGCGGCAGGCCGATGGCCGCGAGGCTCTCCTCGCCCTCGTCCTCGCCATCGCCGGCGAGGCCGCTCCGGAGGGACGCCGCGAGCGTGGCGAACAGGCCCTTGAGATGCCCCAGGCGGCGCTCCACGGTCGTCGCGTCGAAGCGGGCGCGGTCGTAGCCCAGGGAGAGGAGCAGCCGGTCGTCGCCCGGCACGACGTTCAGGGTGAGGGGATAGTGGGTCTGCTCGATCACAAAGACGTCGGTGATCCGGCGACCGAGGGCGCTGGCGCGGATCGCCGCCTGCGGGTAGTTCTCGAAGACCAGCACGCTGTCGAAGAGCGCCGTCCCGCGAGCCACCGGGCTCACCTCCTGGATGCGCACGAGCGGGGCCGCCTCGTGCTGGCGGAGCTCGGCCTGAGCGGCCTGGAGGCCGGCGAGCCAGGACGAGACGGACGCCTCGTCCGGCAGGCGGACCCGGGCCGGCAGGGTGTTGATGAAGAGCCCCAGCATCGCCTCGACGCCCGGCAGCTCCGGTGGCCGTCCCGAGACGGTGGCGCCGAAGACGACGTCGCGCTCGCCGCTCGCGCGGCCGAGGAGGAGCGCCCAGGCGCCCTGGGCGAGGGTGTTCAAGGTGAGCCCGCGGGCGCGGACGGCGGCCTGAAGCGCCGCGGTCTCCACTGTAGAGAGGCGCAACTCGGCGACGGCCGGGTCGGGCGCCGTGTCGAGGGCCGGCGCCGGGCGGTCGGCGGCGAGCGGCGTGGGCGCCGTGGAGCCGGCGCCGAAGCCGGCCAGGTAGGCGCCGAAAAAGTCGTCGTCCGAAGCCGGGTCGCGGCGCGACAGCCAGGCGATGAAGTCGCGGTAGGGCGGCCGCGCGCGGAGCGCCGGCTCGCGGCCGGCGGCGAGCGCCTCGTAGCAGGCGGCGAAGTCGCCGATGAGCGCCGCGTAGGACCAGCCGTCCAAGAGGGCGTGGTGATGGCTCCAGAGGAAGCGCCAGGCGCGCTCGCCCGTGCGCACCAGGGTCCAGCGCAGGAGCGGCGGCCGCGCCAGGTCGAAGCCGCGGAGGCGGTCGGCGCGCACCAGCGCCGCGAAGCGGCGCTCCCGCTCGGGCTCCGCGAGCGGGCGCCAGTCCTCCTCGACGATCTCGACCGCAGCCTGCCGGTGGACCGCCTGGAGAGGCCGCGGGAGGTCGTCGCCGTGGAAGGAGGTGCGGAGGACCGGCATGCCGGCGACGATCCGCCGCCAGGCCTCACGGAAGGCCGCGAGGTCCAAGTCCCCCTCGAAGGTGGCGTGGAGCTGCTCGACGTACGCTCCCGAGCCCGGCGCATACAGGCTGTGAAAGAGGAGCCCCTCCTGCAGCGGGGAGAGCGGATAGGCGTCCTCGACATCGGCCGGAAGACGGGCGAGATTCTCCTCGGGGATGGGCGCCGGGATGGGCGCGAGCGGCGCGAGCGTCAGAACCCGGGAGCGGGCGCCGGCGGCGAGCTCCCGGAGGCGGGCGAGGAGGCGCTCGGCGAGCCCGCGCACGACCTCCTCCGCGAGGCGGTGCGCGCCGTAGGTCCAGGTCACCTCGAGGCGCCCGGCGGCGACGAAGGCGACGACGGCGAGCGCGTGGCTGCGCCCGGCGCGCGGGCTCTGGGACGGGCCCACCGGCTCGCCGGCGGCGGCGAACGGCGAGTCGGCGGGGAGCGCCGCGTCGAGTTGCCCCAGATAGTTGAAGCTGACCGGGGAGGGTGGCCGGTCGCGGAGGGCGGCCGCCGCCGGGTGCTCGGAGAGGTAGCGCAGGAGCCCGTAGCCGAGGCCGCGCCCCGGCACGGCGGCGAGCTGGCGGCGGACGGCGGCGAGGGCCGCCTCCGGGCGCGGGTCGTCGCCGGGCACGAGGCGCACGGGGTAGAGGCTGGTGAACCAGCCGACGCTCCGCGAGAGGTCGAGATCCCCGCCCCGGTCCCCTGAGACCTCCTCGCGGCCGTGCCCCTCGAGGTCGATGCATACGGCGCCGCCGGGGCCGGCGAGTGTCGCGGCGGGTGATGCGGCGAGTGTTGCGGCGAGCGCGGCGACGAGGGCGTCGGCGATCGAGGCGCCATAGGCCGCCGGGAGCGCCCGCAGGAGATCGGCGGTGTCCGCCTCGCCGAGCTCGACGGCGACGCTGGCAGCGGTCGCCACCGTGTCCAGGGCGTCGGCCGCCGGCGGTGCGGGCGCGGCGGTCTGCGCCAGCCAGAAGGCGATCTCGGGCTCGGCCGCCATCGTCCGCGCCTGCTCGGCGAGCCGCTCGGCCCAGCGCCGGAACGAGGCGGTCCGCGGCGGCAGGCGCGCCGGCTCGCCGCGGCCGATCTGGCGCCAGGCGGTCGCCAGGTCGTCCAGGAGGATGCGCCAGGAGACTCCATCGACGGCCAGGTGATGGACGGCGAGGAACAGCCGCGCCTCGCCCGCCGGCAGATCGAGCCAGAGGGCGCGGAGGAGGGGGCCGGCCGCGAGGTCGAGGCTCTGCTGGGCGGCCGCGGCAGCCGCCGTGACCGCCGTTCGCACCCGTTCCTCGGCCAGCCCCGAGAGATCGATCCGCACCATTTCCTGTCGCCCGGTGCTCGCTGGGGCGAGGCGCCGCTGGCGCCAGCGCCCTTCGTCGCGCCGGAAGCGCAGGCGCAGGGCGTCGTGGTGAGCGACCAGGGCGGCGATCGCCCGCGCCAGGGCGGCGGGGGGGGCCGGCGGCGGCCGCCGCACGGCGAGCAGGAGCGCCTGGTTGAAATGATGGGGATCGGCGGGCTCGCGGTCCAAGAACCAGCGCTGAATGGGGGTCAGGGGAACCTCGCCGGCGGCCTCGTCCTCCTCTCGCGCGCCGGACGGCTCGGCGATCTGTCGGGCGTTCTGCTCGGTGTTCTCGATGGCGGCGGCGAGCCCGGCGATCGTCGGGTGCTCGAAGAGCTGCCGCGGGGTGATGCGGCAGCCCGCCTGGCTCGCCCGTGCCACCACCTGGAGGGAGAGGATCGAGTCGCCGCCCAGAGCGAAGAAGTTGTCGTGGACCCCCACCTCCGGCAGCCGCAGGACTTCGGCCCAGAGGCCGGCGAGGAGCTCCTCGACCGGGCCGCGCGGGGCGATGCGCTCGGCCGCGCCGGCGCGCGCCGCGGCCGCGTCCTCGGCGTCCTCGAGCGCGGGGAGAGCCGCCAGCGCCCGCAGGTCCACCTTGCCGTTGGGCGTCAGCGGCAGCGCCGCGAGCCGCACGATGGCGGCCGGCAGCATCGGCTCGGGGAGCGTCCTCGAAAGCCGTGTCCGCAGGTCGGCCGCCGTTTGCTCCGCGAGATCGGCGGCATCGGCGGTGTAGGCGACATAGGCGACGAGGCGCCGCACGCCGTCGCGCTCGCGCGCCACGACCGCTGCGGCGCGCACGCCGGGGCAGGCGGCGAGGGCCGCCTCGACCTCCCCCAGCTCGACGCGATGGCCGCGGATCTTGACCTGGCGGTCGGCGCGGCCGAGGAATTCCAGCTCGCCGTCCGGCCGCCACCGCGCCAGGTCGCCGGTCTTGTACAGCCGGGCTCCGCGGCCGCCGCCGCCGAAGCCGTCGGGCAGGAAGCGCTCGGCGGTGAGCTCCGGCCGGCCGAGATAGCCGCGGGCGAGCGCCGTGCCGCCGACGTGCATCTCCCCCGCGACGCCTAAGGGGACGAGCCGCCCGTGGCGGTCCAGCAGGTGCACCTGGAGATGGGCGAGCGGCCGCCCGATCGGGCTCGCCGGGCTCGCCGGCATCGCCAGGTCGGCACTGCCGAGCGGCCGCCAGGTGGCGTGCACCGTCGTCTCGGTGATGCCGTACATGTTGACCAGCCGCGGCCGGGTCTCCCCGAAGCGGCCGAGCCAGCCGGCGAGGACCGCCGGATCGAGCGCCTCGCCGCCGAAGATCACCAGCCGGAGATCCGGCAGGCCCTCGCCGCCAGCACCGCCGACACCGCCCGCGCCGCCCGCGCTGCCCGCAAGTGCCGCGGGCGCGAGCTGGGCAAAGGCCCCTGGGGTCTGGTTCAAGACCGTCACCCGCTCGGCGGCGAGGAGCCGCAGGAGCTCCTCCGGCGCGCGGCTGACCGCGTAGGGCACGACCACCAGCCGGCCGCCGTGGGCGAGCGCCCCCCAGATCTCCCAGACCGAGAAATCGAAGGCGTAGGAATGGAGGAGGGTCCAGACGTCGTCCGGCCCGAAGCCGAAGAACGGATGGGTGGCGGCGAGCAGGCGCGAGACGTCGCCGTGCGTGACCGCGACCCCCTTCGGGCGCCCGGTGGATCCCGAGGTATAGATGACGTAGGCGAGAAGGTCGCCCCCGGAGTCGAGCGGCGCCGCGGCCTCCGTCGCATCCTCCGCGCCGCCCTCTCCGTCGTCCGCCGTCACCAGCTGCGCTCCGTGCGGCGGCAGGCGGGCGGCGAGCTCGGGGCGGGAGACGAGCACGCGCGCCCCCGAGTCGTCGACCATGAAGCCGAGCTGTTCCGGCGGATAGGCCGGATCGAGCGGCAGGTAGGCGCCGCCCGCCTCGAGCACCGCCAAGAGGGCCACCACGAGATCGAGCGAGCGTTCGAGGCAGATCGCCACCAGCGACTCCGCGCCCACGCCCCGCCGCCGCAGGACCGCGGCGAGCCGCCCGGCGCGTCCCGCCAGCTCTCCGTAGGTGAGCTCGCCGCCGCCCTCCCGCTCGCCCGGCGCGCCCGGCGCGCCCGGCGGGGCGGTGAGCGCGACCGCGTCCGGCGTCCGCGCCGCCTGGGCGGCGAAGCGCTCGTGGAGGAGAAAGCCGGCGAGCTCGGCGGGCTCGGCGGGCGGCCGGGGGTTCCACTCGGCCACCATCTGCTGGCGCTCCGCCTCTGACAGCATGGGGAGATCGCCGAGCCGCGGGCCGGCGGATCCTGGGGCCGCGCCCAGCGCCTCGCCCAGCGCCGCTACGAGGCGCGCCCAGTGGGCGAGGAGGCGCGCCGCCGTCGCGGCGTCGTGGTGCTCGGGGTCCCAGGCCAGGCGGAGCTCTAAGTCCTCTCCTGCCGGCGCCGCGATCGCCGTCAGCGGATAGCTCGTCCGCTCGCGGAAGCGCACCTCGCCGAGCGCCAGGCTGCCGTCTTTCGGCAAGATCGGCTGCGGGTAGTTCTCGAAGACGAAGAGGCTGGCGGCGAGCGGCGTGCCCGGCGGCAGCTCGCTCCAGCCCTGGATCCGCGGCAGAGGGGTCGTCTCGAAGGCCTGGCGCGCGAGCTGGCTCTCCTGGAGCCCGGCGAGCCAGGCCCCCACCTCCGCCCGGGGGTCGAGCCGCGCCCGCACCGGCAGCGTATTGATGAAGAGGCCGATCATCGACTCGATCCCGGCGAGCGGGATGCCGCGCCCGGAGACCGTCGTGCCGAAGACCACGTCGTCCGCGCTCCTCCGCTCGCCGGCGTAGTGCCCGAGATAACGCCCGAGATAACGCCCGAGGAGGGCCGCCCAGGCGCCCTGGAGGAGCGTGTTGAGGGTCAGCCGATGCCGCCGCGCGAGCTCCGAGAGCCGGGCGTGCCGCTCGCTGCCGAGAGTCAGCTTGCAGTCGTCGGGGTCGCGCCGCTGCCGCTCCTCGGGGGCGGCGACGGGGCGCGGCAGGTCGACCTCGGTGGGCTCCGTGAAGCCTTCGAGCGCGCGCCGGAAGAAGGCCTCGGCGGCGGCGAGGTCCTGCCGCTCGACCCAGGTGATGTAGTCGCGGTAGGGGCGCGGCGCGGGGAGCGTGAGGTCTCGGCCGGCGGCGAAGGCGGCGTAGAAACGGAGCACCTCCGAAAGGACCAGCGGCAGCGACCAGCCGTCTAAGAGCAGGTGATGAAACGTCCACACCAGCCGATGCTCGCCGGCGCCGAAACGCAGGAGGGCGATGCGCAGGAGGGGCGCCCGCGCCGCCTCGAAACCCCGCTGGCGATCCTCGGCGAGGAAGCCGGCGAAGCGCGCCTCGCGCTCGCCGGCCGCCAGATGGCTCCAATCCTCGCTGCGGAGCGGCAGCGCGACGGCGCGCTGCACCGCCTGGAGAGGCCGCTTCTGGCTCTTCCACACGAACGCCGTGCGGAGCACCGCATGCCGCTCGATCACCCGCTCCCAGGCGCGCGCGAAGGCGGCCGCGTCGAGCGGCCCGGCGAGCGCGCAGCTCAGCTGCTCGACATAGACCCCCGACTCCGAGGCGTACAGACTGTGGAAAAGGATCCCTTCCTGCAGAGGGGACAGCGGATAGACGTCTTCAAGGTTCCGCGTCGCCATACTACCCAGGTGCCCAATGATCGCAGAAGAGGACAGCGGCGGCAACCGGTAAAAGCGGTCGCAGCGGTCGCAACAGGGTCCCGTCAAAGTCGTCTGTTCTGGATTCTGGGCGTAGGGGCGGCCCCCCAACGACGCTAACACTAGGGCTCCGCGGGGCGGGCGGGTCCCTCCCCCATGGGCGGGAGGCGGTTGGGTCAGGGGGGAGGCTAGGAGGGGGGCGCCTCGCTAAGCGATTGCCTCTTCTCCGAGTTCTTCAGCGCTCTGGCGAGTTCATCTCACATGCGCACGAGGACAAGGAGGTCGCCCGTCCTCTGGCGGAAGCTTTGCGCGAACGGGGGCTGACGGTCTGGTACGACGACTACGTCCTGCGCCTCGGCGACAGCCTGCGAGTTCTTCGGCGGCCGCCTTCCCACGGAGGCGGAATGGGAGTACGCGGCGCGCGCGGTGCGGCCCACGCCAACTCTACCTACCGTCATCCTGGAGGGAGCCCTAGCGACCGAAGGAACTGGGCGGCGGAAAGCTCCCTTCCCCCGGGTCCTTCGCTTCGCTCCAGGATGACACGAGGGAAGGGAGGAGAGTCGGGTTCTGCGGTGACCGCTCTATAGGTGCGCGGCGGTCCAGCGGATAGCAAGCAGATAACTCGATAGCCTCCAACCCCTTCCTCTTCCGCCTCTTTCCTGCTACGCTCCCCACATCGAGAGGATTCGCCTCTCGTACAAAACAAGCGAGGCCGAACAGAGCGGCAAACTCTGTCCGACCTCTAGCCACGCAGGAGATCACGCTCATGCGCAGCCGGCACCATGCTACCAGTGTCCCTCCATCCCCTCTCGACAACGCCTTCTCCCCCGCCTACCTGGCCCACCTGCGCGAGCAGGACGAGACCCTGACCGCCGCAGAGGCGGAGCTCGCTGGACCCTGGAAGAGCGAGCCGGTCCCGGGCAAGCCCGGCGCCGTCGCCGTCCTTCGCGCCTGGGAAGAGCTGGCGGCCGGCGATCGGCCGGTCGCAGTCCTCTGGCACGAGGAGCGCGCGAGCCTCCTCACCCTTCTCCTTCCCGTTCTCGATCGTGAGCCGCTCTTCTACATTGAGGACGAAGAGACCCCCGACGGCTACCCCCTGACCGCCGTCTACGGCGAGCAGGGCTCCCAGATCGCCGGCTGGCTCGACCGCTCGGAACCGCGCTGGGCGGAGGGGCTCCACCTTCTCGAAGCGATCGTCCGTTGGCCCTGGGCGCTCGCCATCCTCCTGGAGGTAGCCGGACCGGGCGCCGAAGAGCAGGTGGGGAAGATCCGCGCCCGGCGGCAGCGGGTGTAGAAGCGAGCCTTAAAGCGGGTGGGGAAGCCAGGGGCTCCCCTGCCCGCCGCAGGCGACCCGGCACCGGGGTGCAAGTTTTCGCAAAGCGAGTCGCCTCCCTCCTAACCTCCCCCCTGACCCAACCACCTCCCGCCCAGGGGGGAGGGACCGATCGGCAGCTTCAACTCGAGCTCTGACCACCCGGCGACGACGCTGACTACCGCGTTCCTCCCCCCTGGGGGGAGGACAGGAGGGGGGTGAGCCTCCGCCGAGGAGCGCCCTACCTCACCGGCTTTTTCAGAGCAGCGCCGGCGTCCTCGCAGGCTCTCTATCAGGGACCCCCACCCCTCCCCTTCAGCTACGCCACCGCGTGATCCAGCCGCTAAGTTAAATTTTGGGGGGCCGGGAGTGAGGGCCCGTGGTCTCCGGCTCGAAGATGACGGCTTCGGGCTCGGAGCAGGCTCCCTGCTCCTGAATTCCCCTATTCTGGCTTCCAGCTCCCGATCCGGCGCTCGATTTACCCAGATGGCCGCCCGGATAGGCGATCCGGCTTTCGGATAGTCTATCGGGCGCCCGATTTACCCAAACGGCTTCCCCGATAGTCTATCCGGCGCCCCGATAGTCTATTTTGCGCCAGAATACCTCTATCCGGGCGCCCAGATCCCTATTTCTGGCCGCGAGCTCCCTATTCTCGCGCCGGGATACTCTAATTGTTTCCGTATCTTCCTATGTCTGCGGTGTAGCTCTCTATATCTGGAGCGGAGCTGCCTATCGCCGCATCAATGCTCCATATTCGGCAACAGAGAGCCGAGATCAGGGGCTGGGAATCGGCTTCAAAGCCCTCCACAGGAACGCCCCCCTCCTGACCTCCCCCCTGATCCAACCACCGCCCCCCCAGGGGGGAGGGACCCGCCGCCCCAGCCTTCGCGGAGCCAAAGTTAGCGCTTATGGGAGGGACCCGCCCGCCCTGCGATACTTAAGCCGCCCTCGCCTCAGGGCACCTACGGATTCGACTTTGACGGGACCCTGGCGGTTGCAAATACTGAACTTAAAGCCGGCGACTCCCATCGTCTTCACGTTGACCCACCGTCGACCTTATGCGAAGCTGACCGGTCATGGGAACCCTCTGGAGTGACGTCCGCTTCGGGATGCGCAGCCTGCGGCGCTCGCCGCTCACCGCCGGCGCCGCTCTCCTCGCGCTGGCGCTCGGGATCGGCGCCAACTGCGCCATCTTCAGCGTCGTCAACGGCGTGCTGCTCGAGCCGCTGCCCTACCCCGATCCTGACCGCATCGTGCTCGTCCGGGAGAGCAACCCGGGGATGGGCTTCCCGACCTTCAGCGTCGCCAGCCAGAACTTCCTCGACTGGCGGCAGCAGAACCGCTCGTTCACGGCGCTGGCGGCGATGGACTCGGCGAGCGTCAGCCTGACCGGCCGCGGCGAGCCGCAGAAGCTCCGGGCGGCGACGGTCTCGGCCGAGTTCTGGCAGGTCTTCGGCGTCGCCCGGCTGCCCGGCGGCGTCGGCCGCGTCTTCACGGCCGCGGAGGACACCCCGGCCAACCACCGCGTGGTGGTGCTCGCCGACGGCTTCTGGCGGCGCCGCTTCGGCGCCGATCCGGCGATCGTCGGCCGCAGCCTGACGCTCGACGGCGAGAGCTACACGGTCGTCGGCGTGGCGCCGCCCCGCTTCCAGTTCCCCAGCCGCCGCGACCTCTGGCTGCCACTCGCCGTCGATCCCGCCAAGGCCGACCGCGCCAACCACAATTACCTCGTCGCCGGCCGCCTCCGGCCGGGCGCGTCGCTCGCGAGCGCGACGACCGAGATGGTGGGCCTCGCCGGCCGCCTCGCCCGCCTCTTCCCGGCGACGAACGAAGGGTGGACGGTGCGCTTGATCGGGCTCAAGGAGCAGATCGTGCAGCCGATCCGGCCGGCGCTCCTGGTGCTGGTGGCGGCGGTGGCGGCGGTGCTCCTCATCGCCTGCCTGAACGTCGCCAATCTCCTGCTGGTCCGCATGGCGGCGCGCGAGCGCGAGCTCGCCGTGCGCACCGCGCTCGGCGCCAGCCGCGGCCGCCTGGTGCGCCAGGTGCTCACCGAGAGCGTCCTCCTGGCGCTCGGCGGCAGCCTCCTCGGGCTCCTCCTGGCGATCTGGGGAGTGCACGCCCTGGTCGCCCTGGGGGGCAGCAAGATCCCGCGCGCCGACTCGATCGCCGTCGATTGGAAAGCGCTCGCCTTCACTCTCGGCGTCGCCGTCGGCACCGGCCTCTTCTGCGGCCTCGTCCCCGCTCTCCAGAGCTCCGGCAGGCATCTCCACGACTCGCTCAAGGAGGGGGGGCGCGCCGTCGCCGGCGGCGCCCGCGGGCGCCTCGCGCGCCAGGCCCTGGTGCTCTCCGAGGTGGCGGTCGCCTTGGTCCTCCTGGTCGCGGCGGGGCTCCTCATCAAGAGCTTCTCCCGCCTGCAATCCCTCGATCCCGGCTTCCGTTCGCAGGGGGTCCTCACCCTCGCCCTGTCGCCGGCGGAGCTGCGCTATCGGGAGCCTAAACAGCAGCTCGCCTTCTATCGCGAGCTCCTGGCGCGGGTCGGCCGGCTGCCCGGCGTCGACCAGGCCGGGACCGCGTACCCGCTGCCGCTCGGCAACGACGTGATGATTCTGAACTTCGCGGTCGGCGACCGACCCTACCCGCGGCCGCAGGACGCGCCGGCGGCGAACGTGCGGTGGGTCTCCCCCGGCTTCTTCCGCGCCTTGGGCGTGCCGCTCCTCAAAGGTCGGGTCTTCGACGATCACGACACCGACACCACGACCCCGGTCGCGGTCCTCAACCGCACGCTCGCCAACAAGCTGTGGCCGGGCGGCGAGGCGCTCCACCAGCGCCTCACGTTGGACGATCCGCATCAGCCGCCCGTGCGCTGGATGACGGTCGTCGGGGTCGTCGGCGACGTGCGCCACGAGAGCCTGGACGAGGACCCCGGCGACGAGATCTACACCGCCCAGCTCCAGAGCCCGATGCTCAACGGCACCCTCGTCGTGCACACCGCCGGCGACCCGCAGAAGCTCGCGACGCCCATCCGCCGGATCGTGCAGGACCTCGACCGCGATCTGCCGGTCGAGCAGGCGCAGACGATGGACGAGGTGGTCGCCGCCTCGCTCGCCTCGAACCGCTTCAACACCGTGCTCCTCGGCCTCTTCGCCGGGCTCGCCCTGGTGCTCGCGGCGGTCGGCGTCTACGGCGTGGTGAGCTACACGGTCGACCAGCGCACCCACGAGATCGGCATCCGCATGGCGCTCGGCGCCCATCGCGACGACGTGCTGGGCCTCGTTCTCCGCCAGGGGATGATCCTCGTGTTGATCGGCTTAGGGCTCGGGCTCGCCGGCGCCTTCGCCGCCACCCGCCAGCTCGCCAGCCTGGTCTACGGGGTGAGCACGAACGATCCCTGGACCTTCGCCATCGTGGCCCTGGTTCTCGCCGCCGTCGCCTTCGCCGCCAACTTCCTGCCGGCGCGCCGCGCGACGCGGATCGATCCCCTGATCGCCCTGCGCCAGGAATAGCCGGGTGGTCCGCCCGCTCTCCTTCGCCCAGGAGCGGATGTGGCTCCTCGACCAGATCGACCCCGGCGCGGCAACCTACAACCTCTTCCACACCGTCGACATCTCGGGCCCGCTCGCCCCCGCCCTCCTCGCCCGCTCGCTCGACGAGGTGGTCCGCCGGCACCAGACCCTGCGCACCACCTTCGCCGCGCCAGGCGGCGCGCCGGAACCCGTCGTGGCCCCCGCCGCGCCTCGGCCACGTCGGCCACTACCGCTCGTCGACCTCGCCGGCCTTAGGGAGCCGTCGTCGAGGCCCGAGGTCGCGCGCCTCGCCACCGAGGAGCGGCGGCGCCCGTTCGACCTCGCGGCGGGGCCGCTCGTCCGCGTCGCTCTCGTGCGCCTCGCGGCGGGCCGGCACGCCGGGCTCCTCGCCGCTCACCCCATCGTCTTCGACGGCGGATCGAGCCTCGTCCTCTGGCGAGAGGTCGCGGCGCTCTACGAGGCCTTCGCCGCGGGACGGCCGTCGCCGCTCCCCGAGCCCCCCTTCCAGTACGCCGACTATGCGCTCTGGCAGAGGCTGCACCTCGCGAGCGAGGCGCTCGCCGGCGAGGTCGATCCCTGGCGGCGCGAGCTCGCCCCGCCGCTTCCCGTCCTGCGATTGCCGGCCGACTTCGACCGCGCCTCGGCGCAGGGATTCTTAGCCGGCGAGGTCCACCGCCTGCTGCCGGCGCCGCTCGCCGCGGCCCTCCGCGAGCTCGGCGACTGGCGCGACCGCCGCGGGGCGACGCTCTCTTCAACCCTCCTGGCGGCCTGGGCCGCCGTCCTCGCGCGCACCAGCGGCGAGGAGGACGTCCTCGTCGGCACGCCGGTCGAGAGCCGCCGCCCGGAGGCCCTGGGGCTGATCGGGCCCTTCCGGAACACCCTGGTCCGCCGCGTCCGCCCGCGGCTCGACCGCGGCTACGGCCCGCTCCTCGATGAGGTATGGGAGGTACGGGAGGCGGCGGACGCCGGCGCGTACCCGGACCTGCCGCTCGAGGTGCTCCTCACGGCCCTCAACCTGCCGTGCGACCCGCGCCGCGCGCCGCCGTACCAGGTCCTGTTCGTCTTTCGGAGCCAGCGGAGCCAGCCGGCGCCGCGGCTCTCCTTCGCGGGGCTCCGGATCGCCGTCTCGCCCCCCGATCCCGCGGCGGATTTGGCGGGGGAGGTCTTCGAGCTCGGCCTTATCGCCGAAGAGGCCGAAGAGGCCGAAGAGAGGGCCGATCCCCGCGGCGAGGGAGAGGGCGGTGGCGGTATTGGCGGCATGGGCGGCATCGGGCTGCGGCTCGCCTACGACGCCCACCTCTTCACCGAGGCGACGGCGGCGCGCCTCCTCGACCATCTGGCGGCCCTCCTCGCCGCCGCGCTCGCCGCGCCGGATCGGCCGCTCGCCGAGCTCCCCCTCCTCTCGCCGTCCGAGCGCCGCCAGCTCCTCGCCTGGAGCGCTGCCGGCGAAACCGGCGAAACCGGCGAAGCCGGCCAAGCCGGGGCCCAGCCGCCGCTGGCCCATCTCGCCTTCTTCGCCCAGGCGGCGCGCACGCCCGGCGCGCCGGCCGTCGTCGCCGAGGGTCGGGAGGTCTCCTATGGCGAGCTCGCCCGCCTCGCGCGAAGCCTGGCGCGCCGACTCGTCGCTCAGGGGATCGGCCCGGAGAGCCGGGTGGCGATCGCCCTCGAGCGCTCGCCGCGTATGATCGCCGCCGTCCTCGCCGTGCTCGCCGCGGGGGGAGCCTACGTGCCGCTCGACCCGGCGAGCCCGGTCGAGCGCTTGGCCGTCATCCTCAGGGACATCGGCGACATGGGGCGGGACACCGGTCAGGGCGTCGGGCGCGTCGTCGTCGCCGCGGCGCTCCTGACTGGCGGTGGGCGCGCGGCGGCGCGCGCGGCGGCCCAGCTCGCCGGCCTGCCCGTCGTCGACCTCGACGAGATCTGGCCGGCCCTCGAGGCCGAGCCGGTGTCGGCGGGGGAGCCGGCGGGGGAGCCGGCGAGCGGACCGGCGAGCGACCCGACGCCTGGGGCCGGCCGCGAGGGCCTCGCCTACGTCATCTACACTTCGGGCTCGACCGGCGCGCCCAAGGGGGTGATGATCCGCCACGGCGGGCTCGCGAGCTACGTCCTCGCGGCGCGGCGGGACTTGGCACTCACCCCCTCCGATCGCATGCTGCAGTTCGCCTCCCTCTCCTTCGACGCCAGCGCCGAGGAGATCTTCTGCTGCCTGGCGAGCGGCGCGGCGCTGATCCTGCGCAACGACGCGATGCTCGCCGGGGCGCCGGCCTTCCTGGGCGCCTGCGCGAGCTGGGGGGTGACCGTCTGCGACCTGCCCACCGTCTTCTGGCAAGAGCTGGTCGACCGGGTCGACGCCGGCGAGGCCGCCTGGCCGCCATCCCTCCGCCTCCTCGTCATCGGCGGCGAGCGGGCGCTCCCGGAACGCGTCGCGCGCCTCCGCCGTCAGCTCGGCCCCGCGGTGCGGGTGCTCAACACCTACGGGCCGACGGAGGTCACCGTCGTCGCCACCTCGCACGCCTTCCATGGCGAGCCGGACGGCCCGCCGCGCCCGCTCCGCGAGCTCCCGATTGGCCGGCCGCTGCCGGGCGCCCGCGCCTACGTCCTGGACGGCGCGCGCGAGCTCTGCCCGCCGGGGATCCCCGGCGAGCTCTCGATCGGCGGCCTAAGCCTCGCCCGCGGCTACCTCGGGCGCCCGGACCTGACCGCCCGCGCCTTCCTTCCCGACCCCTTCGCGGGCCGCTCCGGCGCGCGGATGTACACGACCGGCGATTTGGCGCGCCATCGTCTGGATGGATGGGAGGACGGCGCGCTCGAGTACCTCGGCCGCATCGACCGCCAGGTCAAGTTGCGCGGCTTCCGCATCGAGCTGGAGGAGATCGAGGGGGTGCTCGCGCAGCACCCGGCGGTCGCCGAGGCGGCCGTGGGGATCGACGAGCGGCGCGCCGGCGAGCGCGCGCTGGTCGCCTGGTGGGCGGCGCGGCCGGGAGAGGGCGCCACGGCGGCCGAGCTCCGCGGGTTCTTGAAAGAGCGCCTCCCCGAGCCGATGGTGACGTCGCTCTTCGCCCTGCTTCCCGCCTTGCCGCGGAACGCGAGCGGCAAGCTCGACCGCCGGGCTCTTCCGGTCCCCAAGCTCGAGGCGACCTCGGCCGGCGGCTACGAGGCGCCGGCGACGCCGGCCGAGGAGGCGGTGGCGTACGTCTGGCGCGACGTCATGGGCGTCCCGCGCGTCGGGCGGCAGGACGACTTCTACGCCCTGGGCGGCCGCTCGCTCCTCCTCCCTCGTGTCCGCCATCGCCTGGAGCAGGAGCTCGGCGTCCGGCTGTCGCCCGCGAGCCTCCTCGAGCGGACGACCGCCGCGGCGCTCGCCCTGGCCGCCGAGGCGCCGTCGAGGCGAAGAGCGCGCGACTTCTTCGCCTGGTCTTCCTGCCAATCCAGCTTTTGCTGGGTAAAACCGATCGCAAAGACCTCACGGCCGAGGAAGCGTGGCGCCTCTACATCCTACTGACCCGCGTCGGGGATGCCTTCCGCGACATGAAAAGCCCGTTGAGCGAGCGGCCGATCTTCCATCAGCTCCAATGCCGCGTCGAGACCCACATCTTCCTCTGCGTGCTCGCCTACCACCTGCTGATCGCCATCGAAAAGACGTTCCTCGACCAAGCCATCCACACCTCGTGGGCGACGCTACGCGAGCAGCTCAGCACCCACCAGGTCGTCACGACCGTCCTGCCAGCCACCGGCGGGAACCTGATCAAGATCCGCCGGGCCACCACGCCGGAGCCCGAGCATCGGCTTATCTATCGTGTCCTCGCCATTCCCGAGGAGGTCATGCTTCCCATAAAGACCTGCCAGCCAGCCGAGGAGGTGGACAGCTAGAGATTAGCTGTAGTGACGAAGAGTTCGGATAAACCACTGATTCTACTAGCTTTTGCCAAGAAAACCGACGAAGTTGGGTTAGCGTCGAAGACCGCGCGCTGATTCCCCTCGATGTCAAAGACGATGCGTGTGCTGTAAAGCTCCTCGATCGGTGGATCGGCAGGCGGAGCGTCGCTACGCTTGAAGCGGTTGTGCGCGACGGTCAGAAACGGCTGGCCGAGGGTGTCGAAGCTGGCGACGGTGGGCGTGCCGGCGTGGACGGCCGTTTTGCGCGCGGCGTCCTCCTCGCGGCGCCCGAGCGCTCCGCCGGCGCGCTCCTCGTACCACGTCGGCAGGTAGTCGTCCTCGGGCAGTCGGACGAAGAAGCCGCCTACGTCCGGGTCCTCGCGCGGGTCGAGCAGAACCGTGTCGTTGACGTCCCAGGTCTCCTGCCGCCAAGGATCGAAGACAACCTTCTCCCAGGTGTGGTTGGGGTGCAGGGTCGCGACCACGCGGCCGGCCGGATCGTAGCAGAGGATGGGGCTGACGCCCACTTTGCGCGCCACCTCGAAGCGATGCGTGGCGCTAAAAAAGGGCTCGTATTGCCGGACCGGCTTGGCCTTGTTGTTGAAGGCCGTCCAACCGCTGCCCACCCAGCGCGGTTTGACCTCGGGACCACCTTCCTCCACCGGTCCGGGCTCGGCCTGCATCTTCTTCTGGATCTCGCGGCCGAAGCCATCGGAGTAGGAGAAGCTGAGTTGGATCCTCGTCTGCTGCCCCGGCGCCAGATCGCTGTCGTGCGTTTCGCGCGCCAGGGTGTGGACCACGGGGCCCTGCGGCTGGGCATCGCCATGGGTGCGTTGGTAGGCGAAGAGGTCGTAGACCAGCCGCGTGGTGGCCCGCTTCAGAATGCCGTGCGGATCGGCGAACGGGTCGCGCAGGTGGGCCTCGATCGCGGAGGGCGGCAGGTCGGCCGTGAAGCCTTCCAGCGAGTCGCCCAGGGTCTCCTCGGGCTTCCCCATCACCGCCGTGCCTACCACCATGCCGAGGACGTCGAACGCCACGACCGCGCGGTTGCGGTTGGCGTCCATCAGCAGCCGCGGCTGGAGCACGCGGTAGTCGAGACCGGAAGCGATCCGGTTTCCCGTCGCGTCGCGCTCGCCCGCCGTGGTGCGGTTGCCCAGCGCGTCGCGGGTCTCCTGGATCATCAGGGCGTATGTGTCATAGCCTACGGTGGTGGTGTGGCCGAACGGATCGCGGAAGCGGTGCGGCAGGAAGAAATGCCGGCGCGCGTGGGCCAGCTCCTGAGGCGGGGAACCGTCCTGGGGCGAGTAAAAGATCTCGCCGGATGGGATCCACCAGTTTTCATCCCCTTCGCTGTGCCGGTATCCGCCCTCTGTCTCCAGCATGGCGTCCGTCACCCGGTCGCCGTAGACCTGCGCCACCAAGCCTGGCGTCAGGGCCAGTGACAGGGTCTCGAACGGCAGGGCCCGCGGCTCGACCCGACCGAGCGGAAGCGGACCGCCGAGGTCGTCGCGTCGGTACAGCGTACGTTTCTGTTCAATGAGGTGGCGGTATGGATGGTTCTCGACGGCGCGGCTCGCCTGGATGTCCTCGTACGGCAGGTCGTGCCGGCCGTCGCCGGCCCGTTCGATCCCGCGGCGCATCGCCTCCCAGCGAAAGAGGTTGGTGACCTCGGGGTGGCAAGCGGCGGGCCTGAGCTTCAGCACCTCGTAGGTGCGGGCTTCGCTCGGCAGCGGGGTGCGATAGGCGCCATCCTCCAGGAGGGGGTTGGTGAAGCGGTTCTCCGTGGCGGTGATCCGCAGGCGCTTCTGCTCTTTCCGATCCTCTGCAGTGAGCACCGGATCGGGATCGTCGTGGCGGCGGCCGTAGCCGACGGCGGCCGACTGTAAAACATTGCCATAGTCGTCCACTGCGAGCACGAGCGAATGGGTCACGCGCGGATCAGCCAGCGCGCGGCAGCCGATGGGAAAGAGTTTCCGCTCGTAGTGGAAGTCGACCGTCTCGCGAGCGTGGGCGAAGAACACCGCGTGCCGGTTGTCGCCGCGCCGCTGGAGGACGTTCAGCGTGTAGTTGCGCTCGGAGACGCTGTAGGGCCGGCCGGCCGCTTCCGTGCCGTCGAGCGCATAGATCTCCTGGCGCAGGATCGAGCCCTTGAGCGCCCGGCACGCCTCGCTCGCCTCCGGCGTGGGGAGGTCTGCGGGCAGGACCGTATCGTCGAGCAGCAGGGCGGCCCGCGCCTCGAGCTCGCTCAAGCCCTGCTCCTGGTAATACTCACGCTCAAACTGCCGGGAGACGCGGCCCCGCGCGAAGAAGACGCCGGTGTGGAACCAGGTGCGGGTGAGCATCGGCGGCACGTGCGATGCCGCGTCCCAGTTGGTGGCCCGCGTCTCGCCGCCGGAGTCGAGCGTGGCGAATTCTTCGGTGTCCCACTGTTCCACCATGCCGAAGCCGCGGAACTCGCGCTCGACGTCGTCGAAATGGCCATGGTGGTAGGCGTAGCAGGTGACGAAACGGTTGCCGCCGACGCGGTCGAAAACCTCGACGCGCTCCACCACGTGCACCGGGAAGGGGAGGCGCGTGATCCACGGCGTGCCGGCCGCGCGGTCCGCCAGGTAGAAACGGGTGGAGGGCGCGCGTAATGGATCCGCGTCTCCGCGCCGAGGTTGTTGCGCGTCGCGATCAGCAGGTGCGGCTTGGTGCCGCCCATCAGATCGACGTAGCGCAGCGGCGAGCGCGTCTCGCCGGGGAGCGGCGAGGACCAGACCAGGCAGGCGGTGCCGTTGCCCAGCAGGTCAACGACGGTCACCGCGTCGAGCGGGCCGGGGATGGGGAGCTGCGGCAGCGAGCGCGGCGCGCTCCAACCGTTGCCGGACTGATTGAAATAGAGCCGGACGCCGTCCGCGCCGAGATAGACGAGGTCCGTGGTGCCCGAGCCGTCGACGTCGGCCAACCGGATGCGCCGGGGGTCGAACTGGTCCGCGTAGTCGAAGACCGGCGAATCGTCCATCGTGATCTTGGCGCCGAAGTGGCCATAGCCCAGGTTCGGCCAGTAGCAGACCTCGCCGTTCCTGATGCGGACGAGGTCGGTCAGGCCGTCGCCCGACAGATCGGCCAGGAAGACGGTCTCCGTGCGGTCGGCGAAGACCAGCGCCGGCCCGTGCTCCTCGTCGAACGGGCGGGGGACGCGCTGCGCCGGGCCGAAGCCCTCGCGGACGCGCGACGGGTACCAGGTGAAGACGTCGTCCTCGCTGATCAGGACGTCCGCATGGCCGTCGCCGTCGAGATCGATCAGCTTCAGATTGGGGCTGTCCCAATCGACGTTCGGCTCGTGCTCGAAGGGGTGGAACGGCAGCCAACCCTCCTCCGGCAGACGTTCGTAGAAGCCGGCCATCGGCCGCGCGTACTGCACCAGGCTGAGATGGCCGTCGCCGGCAAGGTCCATGAAATGTTGCCGGCCACCGCCGAGATGGGCGAGCGACGGTCGGCTCGCCACCCATTCGAGCGGCTCGAAGCGGGCGACGGTGACGCCGTCCTCGCGCGGCAGGGCGCTGACGTTGCGCTTGTAGAACCAGGCGGTCGCCTGCTCGGTGAGGATGCCGGGCAGCCCTTCGCCGTCGAGGTCGATCCATTGATAGCGCGCGCCGTCGGCGCCCGCCGGCAGGTTCTCGACGCTGTCGCGCGCTACCCGCGCACGGTGGCGTCGATCGTCGCTTCCGAGTAGTCGAGCTCCAGCGCCGGCAGCGAGCGCGGGCTGAGCGCCTCGCCGGTCTGCGGATCGCAGATGCGGTAGGAGCCATCCTCCGGGTTGCGCAGGTAGCCGGTCTGCGTCACCGCGACCAGCCGCGAATGGAGCGGCGTCTCGTCGTAGGTGAAGTCCGTGGACCGCACCAGGCAGGGCTCCTCGCCCAGCTCGGTGAAATGGTGGAACATCAGCACGCGCCGGCAGAGGCGGTGGATGCGGACCTCGAAGCCGGCGCGGTAGGTGGAGAAGGCGTCCGGCCGGCTCGGCCAGACGGCGTCCTCCTCCACGCGCGGTGCCGTACGGCAGCGCGTTGCCGTAGAGGATGCGCTTGCAATAGCGGTTGGCGACCGCGCTGCGGTGCCGCTCGTGAAGCGCATCCGGGATACCCTCCCGGTCCTCAGGCTTATATTCGTAGACGGCGAGGTTGCCGCGGTCGTCCCAGCTCCGCGCCAGCAGCCAGCTGAAGACCCGCGCCGGATTCTCGGGATCGGCGATGCGGCTGGCGGCGGAGTCGCCGTAGAGGCTCGCTACGTTCTCGCGCGAGATCGTCCGCCAATGCGTCTCGCCGGTCGCGGCGTCGCGCCACCGCTCGATGCGCGCGAAAGCGCCCTCGACCCGCGGTCGGTAGCGCTGGACTCGGAACGTCGCGCCGGCGCGCGTCACCTCGAATTCGTCGCGCTCCCAATCGTCGCCCCGCCGCACGAGTGCGGGCACGAGGTCCTCGGCGTCCGCGAGCAGGAAGACGTCGGATTCGCGGTCATCCTCGTAGAGCGGCAGCCCCTTGTCGGTCTTGCGGGTGATGGTGGGGGCGGAGAGGTGCCAGCCGAGGCCGAAAGGGCCGTTGCCGGCGCCGGAGTCATAGGCGAGCGCCAGTTGCGGTCCGAAGCCGGAGCGCCCCGGGCTGGCGGCGATGGGCACAGAGAGCGAGCCCGTGCCGGTGACCGGGTTGGCCCCGAATTTCTCGCCGATGCCGCGGATGGCGCCGCCACCCTTGGGCAGCGAGAGTGACGGCACACCGGGCGCCCCTGTGTTGGCCGCCGCCTCAGGGCTTTGTTCCTTGTTTTGTGGGGTAGTCTGCATCGGACGATACTCCATCTCGCGCGCGGGGCGAACCTAGCTTGACGAGAGCGAGCCTGGTCTCCGTTCTAGGGTAGAGGCGCCTGCAAGAGCCAAACGGTTACACAGCGATTGAAGTGACGCAGCGGGACATCGTCGGTCCGGTGCCAGGAGGAATGCGCCGCCGCGGTGGCCGCTGGCGCCGCGATGAAACATAACTGGATTCAGTGTAAGGATGGCGCGAGAGTTGGTCCAATAGCAACATGCACATTATGGAGGCGGGGGAAGCCGGCTGAGGAGCTTCGCATTCTGGATATTAGGCCTCTTCGGCGGACGTCGACTCGATGACCGAGCGTCGGCGCGTTTCTCCTTGGCAGATGCCTCAAATTGGAGCGGTATGCTCGCAGCAAGGTTACCTTCCGAGAACCAAGCGTCTGTTTAGACCCGGAAGTGCTCCCGTGGCGGTCGGAACGGCGCGACGAGGAGATCGTGCGAGCCGGGCTCGATGCGGACGGGGAAGTCCGGATAGTCGGCGCGGATCTCGTCAGCCACACGGTTCAAGGAGAGGGCCAGCCGGCGATCGAGCTGGTCGACGCTCGCGAGCTGGCGGCGGACGATCTTCCAGGGGATCACGCAGGGGGTCCGGGCCGACCAGCAGCGATAGAGGAGGTAGGAGGCGGCATCCCAGGCGAGAGGGCGGTTGTGGAACCGCCGCATGAGGGCGAGCGGCAGGACCACGGGGTTATTGCGCAGGTACTCGAGAAACGCCGGGTCGAGGAGGATGCCGTAGCGCTTGACGTCCGAAGGGAGGAGAGAGAGCTGGGAGCGGGTCTCCTCGGCGAGGAGCCGGCGCGCCTCGACACCATCTCTTGGAGTGTAGGCTCTCTGGAGGGGCCTCATGTTGAGGCGGGAGACGCCGCCCGGGGTGCGCAGGATCAGGGAAAGGGAGAAGCTGAGGAGGCGATGGAGGCGCTCCTCGAAGCGTCGATACTGGACGCCGGAGCGGGCGAGGCGAAAGGCGTCGAAGAAGTCGGTCAGGCTTGTGAAGGTGACGAAGCCGGTATCATAGGTGAGGGTGGTGATCCAGGCCAGGAGAGCCCGGTCGGCGCCGTAGGGGGTGGGGACATTCGGCTCGGTGGTCGATAGATAAACGGTGAGGTGGGTGTCGGCACCGAGGTGGGCTTCGCGGACGATGGTGGTCAACGAGTTCCTCTGGTAGGGGAAGCCACAGAAGACCAGGGCCTTGGCCGCGAGGAGGAGAGACTTGGGGTCGTCGGGCGGGTCGACGGCCGGCGTCGGGGTAGGGTGGGGGAGTAGGGAAGGCGGAGCGGGGGCCATGGTCCCGAGGGCGTTGCCGGAAGAGTCGGGTTCGACCCGCCGGGGGAGCCTCGGGGCGCTGGTACGCCAATGCTGAAATCCGGGTCGGGAGGCCCG
The DNA here is from genome assembly GCA_035644215.1 of Thermoanaerobaculia bacterium. Lineage (GTDB taxonomy): Bacteria > Acidobacteriota > Thermoanaerobaculia > Multivoradales > UBA5704 > DASQPA01. The sequence continues at coordinate 3,720 of DASQPA010000169.1, read as the reverse complement.
CTGGCCGGGCGAGGAGGCCATGGGTTAGACACCCCAACCCATTGAGCGGATTTGGTTTAACTCGGCGAGGAGGGCGAACAAAGAGTTCGAACTCGCCCCCACCGATCTCCAGAGATCCCAATCCGCGATAACGCCATTATCTGTGCTCCAAGGGTCCGCAAAGCGGCGGAAGCTCCATGCTCACGGCAGAGCATTCGCCAACTCATAGAGCCTGATAGCTTCCGACCGCGAGCCGCAGCGGGTGGATGCCGGCAAACGGAGCTTCCGGGCCTACTGCATGAGCTGCCACGGCGCTGCGGCCGGTCGCCAAGGAATTAAAGATCCAGGCCGCCGACCTGACCCACCTCGCTCGGGGCAACGGGGGCACCTTCCCCTACAACCGGGTCTACCGCGCGGTCGACGGCCGCGACGAGGTGCGCGCCCACGGTCCGGGCAGCATGCCGGTCTGAGGCTGAGCTTTCAGAGCCGCGATTCAGGCGAAGTAGAGGCCGCGGCGATCGCAACGACCCGCTTTGGGGCATGATGCGCCGATGCCCGGCCGCCGCGCACTCGCCCTCCTCGCCGTCTCTACGGTCTGCTTCGCCCTGATGGCGCTCGCCGCGGCGCGCCTCTCCCCCTCTCCCGCGCCGAGGTCGCGGCCTTGCCGGCCGACCGATCACGCGCTGGTGAGTGCCTGCTGTGGGGATCTGGAGTGGACGACCATCGCTTGCCCGGTGTGGTCGACTGAGAAGAACCGGTTCGTGCCTCTCCCGATCAACGCCGTCATGTGGCCTGTGAGATCAACGAGCACGACAGCGACTGAGCGGACGCCCGGCAGGAGCTGAAGGATCGGGATGTCCTGGTTCCACTCCAGAGTGCCGGAGGCGACGAGGGTCTGTCGAGGCTCCGGCTGGGTGTTTTCGTCATACGTGAAGTAGCCTTGGATGACGCCGCTGTTGCCGGCGATACAGCCGCCGAAAGGGGTCTCGCCCTGGTGTGTTGCCGACCTCTTGGAAACCCTGGGCGGGGCGGGTTGGGTTAGGCGGGGCCGCACGCGGATTCTTGCGCTCGGGAAGAAACGCGGTCTACTTGCTCCGACACTCAACAAAACTGCCCCCAATGGGGTCTATCGTCGAAACCCTGGCGCGAGCTTAAGCAAGCCGCGACGCTGCCGAGAGGCTCGCCACATTGCTCGGGACAGCAAGCACGGAGGACTGGAGATGTCCCGTCGCACACTCAACCCCTTTGCCTTCCCCAGCGGAACGAAGGTACGCACCCTTCTCCTTGTCTTCACCATCCTGGGTCTCTGCTTGCACGTCGGCCACTTCTTTACGTTGACCTTGGCCGCGCGGCTCCAATGGCCGGCCTTCTGGACGCTGCCAAAGCCCAACATGGACTTCTGGCAGATTAACGGCCCGGGGCTACCGACTGCGGGGAGACTCGCGAACAGTGCGAAGACTCTGAACGAGCGGATCCGTGGCCTGACCTCCCTCGCCGAGCAGAATCGAGTCCACAGGGCCCTCGACGCTTTGGCCACAACGTGCTGGAAACAGATCTCCGCCGTTCTCCCTTACATCCTGATCCCTGGCGCCTCTCTCCTCCTCGTGACCGGAACGATCGTCACAGTCTACCTGTTTCGCGTGATCCGATTGCGGAGGTTGAGCCTTGATGCCGGGCCTCCTTCGCACGGCGACCCGGATATCCGGCAGGCGGCGGCGAACCTGGTGGCCGAAGCGAGGCTTTTTCAGCACCAGTTGGGCGGAGAGCCGCCACCCTCTCCAGAGCTCTTGATCGTACCCGGCTTCCGCGGCGGCCGAGCCTACGGCCTGCCAGCTCACCCCGTCATCGGCCTCAACAGTTCTTCCAAGCTCCTCCTCCGCAAAGACTTGCAGGAACATGGGAGACCGTACAAGTTCCGCGCCCTGGTCCTTCACGAGTTGGCACATTTCGTCAACCGGGATGTTCTGCAAGCCTACTTTGCCGAGGCGTCCGGAATTGTCCTCCTGCCCGTCGCGCTCCTCCTCGTGGTGGCCTTTGTCCTCAGCTGGTCGATTGCAGATATGCGACCGGCGTTCAACGAACACCCCACTCTGATACCGTTCCAGGTGGCCATCAGCCTCCTCTTCATTGAGATCATTCGCCGCAGCCTCCTGCGCGATCGGGAGTTTTATGCCGATCTTCGTATTTCACTCTTTTGGCGTTGCGCAGAACAGCTCCGTTCCGTGCTGTCACAGCCAGGCCCTGGCCTTCCTCACTCCATCCTGAGAAGCCGCCTCTCCAGCCGCTGGCAGAAGCACCCCTCAAGCGAAGAAAGACGCCGAGCCCTCGACGACCCTGGCCTCCTCTTCAGACTTCCCAAAGAGCTTCTGTTCCTGGCCGGCTTTGCCTTTGGCAGCCTGCTCGTCGCTCTGCTCATCAGCGGTGGCATCCTCATCTTGATCGCTCAGGCTCTGTGTCTCTTGGCGGCGGTCGGAATCACTCGCTGGTTGATCGCTGCCATCGGCATGAAAAGCGCTATCTTATTTTATTATTATTTTCTGCTCCCTGGAGGCGGCTTTGTGCTTTTTCTCATCTGCTTCGGCCTGCTCGTCGTAGGCACCTATCTCATGACAGGGACTCTAGGCATCCAAGTCCAGCGCGAAAGCGTGGCGCAACTGGTACAGGGGGAGGCTGGCTGGCGGGGATATTGGGCCCTGCTGGCGCCAGCGTTTTTCGTCGCCGCAGGGATCGAGCTTGGGCTGTTGCTGGAGCCCTTGACCCCCTTCCTCCCTGGCTCTCGATGGGGAGCTTTAGGCGCCTTGCTTTGGCCCGTCTTTGCGACCCTGCCTATCTGGTCCTGGATGGCGGCGATTCGCTTGCTTTCGTGTCGCCTCCTCGGCAAACACTTGGGACTCCAAGCGCCGAGGCGGGCAACCCGAATCCTCAGTCTCTGGGCGGCAGTTCTGCTGTGGACCGTTCTCATCTCCCTCCTCGGCTCCCAGTTCTGGATCTCGCCACGCATGACCCTGGTAGGCGGCCGTGGCGCCTTTCTCTATGCAGCTACCGGATTCGTCCTGTTCGTCGGGTTGGGAGGCATTCTCTTGTTCGTCCTCGGACTCTACCAAGCCCTTCGAAGAAGGATGAGCCCGCAAGCCTGCCCCCATTGTGGTTCCCTCTCCCTCGGCGGTACGGTCGCCTCCACCTGCCAGCGCTGCGCTCGAAGCTTGGCCCCGTGGCTGGTCCTCGAGGAGGAGGAGGTGAAATGACCGCAACAGGGCGCACGGTCGTCTGGCTTACCCTGGGAGTTGGGCTCGTGCGCTTCGGCACGGAGGTTATCAATTCCATCTCCCACGGCCCGTATTTCAATTGGCAAGGCGCCTTTTCGCAGGCCTACCTCGCCATCATGATCCAGTGGGCAGCAACTTTCTGCGGCGGCGCCCTCTACGCGTTCCTCGCGGGGCACCGCGGACGGCCGACCCTGGGGGACTGCTCGTTGGGGGGGGCCAGCGTGGGCTTCGGTGGCGCCCTCCTCGGCGAAGTGTTGTCCGGCCTCTTTCTCGTCGCGGTTGCCAGCTATAGGTCTGTAGACCTATTCCTCGGATCGCTGATCGGCTGCTCAGTTCTAGTGAACTATTTTTTGTATCCCTTCCTGGGAGTTCTTGTTGGTGGGGCAGGAGGGGGAGCCGTCGGCCTCCTGACGGCCGGGTGGTCCGGTCCAGATCGGGCGGAATGAGCCCTTGGGAGCAAATAGCTCGGGTGAAG
>DASQPA010000168.1:0-5279 GCA_035644215.1 Thermoanaerobaculia bacterium | reverse complement strand
ATATATCAGAAACTCCGATCCTGCCGTTTCGTCACTATTTTCGGCTGTCGAGCGCAAAATCTCACATGAACTCAGTCACTTACGCCGACCCAACCCGAGATTTCGCCCCTCTCAGACCGGGGGCCGTGGAAGTTGGGCTAGTGGGGCGGCTCGAACGGCAGGCCCGGCTGGTTCGCGGCGCGGCGCAGATAGGCCGCGAGCTCCTCGACCAGGGCCTGGGTCGCCTGCTCGGAAGCGGCGGCGCGCTGGAAGACGATCAGGGCGGCGATCGCCTCGCGGTGGACGTCTCTGGAACGAAAAATGGGGAGCATCTCGGAGGCCAGGCGCTTGACCTCCGCGGTCCGGCCGAGCCGGGCCTCGACCCCGGCGAGGTCGAGCGCCGCCAGGGCCGCGTCGTAGCCGATCCCCAACTCGATGAACCCCTCGCGCACCCGGCCGAACAGCTCGGACGCCTCCTCGAGCCGCCCGAGGCCGCGGGCGATCTTACCTTGCACCCAGAGCCGCCGCAGGCGGGTCGGGGCGTCGTCGAACCGGCGGTAGACCAAGGCGCTGCGGACCATCAGGCCTTGGGCCTCCAGGCAGCGGCCGGCCTCGGTCAGCCAGTCGATCAGGTTGTGGCAGACGCAGAGGGTGAGGCGCGGGTCGGCCGCCGGGTCGATCAGGCGGTTCGCCTCGCGCAGCAGCTCGATCGCCCGCTCCGGGAACCCGGCCTCTTTCTCCGCCACGGCGCGGGCGAGGATCGCCTCCCCCGCCAGGTGGGTCTCGCCGGCGCGGCGGTAGATGGCGATGGCGCGGTCGAGGAGACTCGCGGCCTCGCCGAAGCGCCGCTGGGCGCGGCGCAGGCCGGCCTTGTAGGTGAGCAGGCGGGCGCGTTCCAGGCGGTCGCGGGTGCCGGCGCGCAGCTGCTCCTCGGCCTGGGAGAACGCCTCGTCGGCGCCGCGCAGGTCGGAGGCGATGCGCCGCGCGTTGGCGGTGGCGACGAAACAGCGCGCCCGCGCGTCGGCCAGCAGGTGAGGGCCCAACTCCTTGGCGTCCAACCGTAGGACGATCCCCAGGGCGAGCTCCGCCAGCTCCTCGCCGGACCGCGGCTCGGCGTAGCCCTGCTCGCGGCTCGCCTTCAAGAGCTGGTCGGCGACGCTCAGGGTGACGTAGCACCGGCGGTTGGCGACCAGCACCCGGCGGCGCTCGGCAGGGTGCCGCAGGAGGGCGGTGACGAGGCCCGGCGCCGCCGCCTGCTCGCGGGCGATGGCGGCGAGACGCGGGTGACAGCGGGAGAGGACGCCTTCGATCGCCGCCGCGTACTGGCGCTCGGGATCGGCCTCGGTCGCGGCGCGGCGCCAGGTGAGGACGCGAGCCAGGGTGCGGCCCCCCTCCTCGGCCTCCAGCAGGGCGAGGAAATGATCCCGGCAGTCGGGACAGCTCACGGCGTGCCGCAGCAGCTTGCGTTCCTCTTCCGACAGACGCGCGGCGAAGGCCCGAGCGAAGTCCGGCGTGGGGTGGATTTTCGGCATGATCCTCTCCCTGTCTGTAGTAGAGTTGCCGCAGAACCTCTTTTCGTGACAAAGAAAATTGCACCTCCCGCGACGCCCGCGGTATCTGCGCCAGGGCGTCGCGGGAAGATGGGTCTCTCACTCCATCCCTCCTTGGTGGGCGGCAGAGCCCCACTCCAAGCCAAAGCATCCGCTTCAAAATCGGTGGCGACGGTGACCCGGCTCCTCAGTGCCGTCCGAACGGGTCCATGCTCGACCCTTCCTCCCCCCAGACGTTGGTGAGCCAGTGCCAGACGAGGGTGAACGGGTTGCCGGGCTCGGTCCAGCGGGGGGAGTCGGCGGGCGGAACCAGGGCGGAAGCCCGGGCTCCGGCCGGCGGGGCCAGGGCGAGACCGGCGGCGACGACGGTGACCAGGAGGACACGGCGGAGGTACGTCTTGCGAATCATGATTGCCTCTCCTTCCCAGCAGGTCCACGAGACCGGCCACCACGGCCGGCCGGGCCGGCTGGGGGAAATGAAGGTCTATCTAAATATCTATTAGACATCCTTCGCGCCGAAATTCCTACCCTCCTGCTATCATCCGGCGCGGATCTCTATGACCCGCAGCATCAGTCTCCCCCTCTGGCTGGCCGCCGTGCTCTTCGTGCTCGCGGCCTGGGCCGCCCTCGACCGCCTCCTCGTCCCCAGCGTCCGCTGGGTCCTGCGCCGCCGGGTCAACCGGGTGATCGACGAGCTCAACACCCGCCTGTCGCTTGCCATCAAGCCCTTCCAGCGCACCAAGCGGCAGGTCCTGATCGACCGCCTGATGTACGACCCCCAGGTCCTCGTCGCCGCCGAGGACCACGCCCGCGCGGGCGGGATGCCGCGCGAGGTGGCAATGGCGAAAGTCGAGCGCTACGCCCGCGAGATCGTCCCCTCGTTCAACGCCTACGCCTACTTCCGTATCGGCTATGCCCTGGCGCGCAGTGTTGCCCGTCTCCTCTATCGAGTGCGCCTCGGCTACGCGGACGAGAAGGGGCTCGCGGCGGTCGATCCCCAGTCGACGGTGGTCTTCCTGATGAACCACCGGAGCAACATGGACTACATCCTCGTCGCCTACCTGGCCGCCGACCGCACCGCCCTCTCCTACGCGGTGGGGGAGTGGGCGCGGATCTGGCCGCTCCAGACGCTCATCCGCACCATGGGGGCCTACTTCGTGCGGCGCAGCTCGGGCGACCCGCTCTATCGGCGGGTGCTCGAGCGCTACATCGCGATGGCGACGGCGGGCGGGGTGACCCAGGCGGTCTACCCCGAGGGCGGCCTGACCCGCGACGGCCGCCTGCGCCCTCCCAAGCTCGGCCTGCTCGACTACATGCTGCGCGGCTTCGACCCGGCGGGCGAGCGCGACCTGGTCTTCATCCCCCTGGGAATCAACTACGACCGGGTGCTGGAGGACCGCACCCTGCTCCTCGATCTGCCGCCGATGCCGCGAATGCCGCCGACATCGCCGACATCTCCGGAGACGCCGCGGACCGCGCGCCCTGGCATTCTGGGGGCCACCTCGACCACCTTCCGTTTCGGCCTGCGCAACGTCCTCCTCATGCTGCGCAGCCGTTGGCACCGCTTCGGTTACGCCTGCGTCGACTTCGGCAGCCCGGTGTCGACGAAGGCCTGGCTCGCCGCGCGCCGCCTCGACTTCCGGCCCCTGGGGAAAGAGGAGCGCTTCCGCCATCTGGGGGAGCTGGCGACCGAGCTGATGACGGCCATCGGCCGCTCCATTCCGGTGGTGCCGGTGCCGCTCGTCGCCACCGTCTTCCTGCGCCACCCTGGGGAGCGGCTCTCCGAGTTGGAGGTGAAGGCCGAGGCCCTGGGCCTGATGCGCGAGCTCACCGCCTCCGGCGCCCACGTCTACCTGCCGCGCCAGGACCAGGACTACGCCATCGAGGCGGGCCTCCGGATGCTCACCCTGCGCCACCTGGTGGACGAGGAGGGCGGCCTCTATACCGCGCGGCCCGAGGAGGTGCGGCTCCTCTCCTACTACGCGGGCTCGATCGCACACCTGCTGGGGGGGAGCGGCGCGGCGGAAAACCCTGTCCGGAAAGAAACGTATCAACCCCTGTGACGACCTGGGGGAAGACGTCCGCGTGCCGGACCGGCGGGACCTTCCAGCGCATGGAGGCCTTCGTCCGCGAGTACACGGCGGGGCTTTCGACGCGCGAGATCCAGCGCCTGTTCGATCGCGACGCCGCCAACGCCTACGCGGTCCTCACCCGCGAGCACAACCTCGGGCCCGAGCCGCGGAAGGGCTTCCGGCGTTTTCTCTTTCGCGTTCGGGTGATCTTCCTCGGCCTCTCCTACAAGCTCACCCCGCCGCGCCGCCTGCTCTTCGCCGTCGCCATCCTCTGCGCCCTTCTGGGCCTCGTGAACGTCACCGTCAGGGGATCGCTGCCGCGCGGCCCGCTCTCCGTCGAGTTCTCCCCTCTCTGGTACCTGATGAGCGTCGGCGGGCTCGTCTTCCTCCTCGCCCTGGAGCTGGTCGACCGCATCCGGGTGCGCGACGAGCTGGAGGTGGCGCGCGACCTCCAGGCCGAGCTCCTCCCCCGCCGCGTCCCCGACCTGCCGGGCTTCCGCTTCGCCCACTCCTACCGCACGGCCAACGAGGTGGGGGGCGACTACTACGACTTCCTGCCGCTGCCGGACGGCCGGCTGGCGCTGATGGTGGGCGACGCCTCCGGGCACGGCATGGCGGCCGGCCTGGTGATGGCGATCGCCAACGCCACCTGGAAAACGGCGCTCGACTTGGATCCCGCTCCCGACAAGGTGCTCGCGCTCTTGAACCGCACCCTCTGCCGCACCCGCGGCAAACGCACCTTCATGAGCGTCTTCTATGCCCTGCTGGACCCGGGGACCGGCCGGCTGGAGTACGTCTCGGCCGGTCATCCCTTCCCCCTGCTGCGGCGGGCCGACGGCCGCATCGAGGAGCTGGGCGAGGGCGGTCTGCCTCTCGGCATCCGCGAGCCGCTCCCCTACCGGCCGGGGGAGACGACGCTCGAACCCGGCGACCTCCTCGTCCTCTATACCGATGGCCTCGCCGAGGCGACCCGGCCGCGGGACGGCGAAGCCTTCGGCTACGAGCGGCTGCAGCAGCTGGTGGGAGGGGGCGGCGAGCCCCAGCTCCTCCACGACGGCATCCTCACCGCTTTCGACGGCCACGTCGCCGGCGAGCCGCTGCTCGACGACCTGACCCTGGTGGTGGTGGCCCGGCTGGCTACCCCAACCACCTCCGAAGCCAGTCCCGCCAGCTGAAGCGCACCCCGATCCCCGCCGCTCGCTGCTTGCGCCGCGGCAGGTCGGCCGCCATCCCCAGCTCTTCGAGGATCGCCTCCGTCGCCGCGCCGAGGGGGGGCGGAACCGTTCCGGAGCGCGGCCGCTCCCCGTCGAAGAGGGTGGGGAAACCGAGGCGGGGCAGGCCGTCGGGACCGTCCTCGACCAGGCCCCTCGCCTGCATCTGCGGCTGAGCCCGGGCCTCGGCGGCGGAGAGGACCGGCGCGACCGGGAGATCCTCCCGCGCCAGCAGCGTCTCCCACTCGGCCCGGGAGCGGGAGGCGACCAGGGCCGCCACCTTGCGGTGCGCCCGCGGCGAACGGCGATACTGGAGACGGGCCAGCTCCGGCCGCCCGGCGACGGCGCAGAAGCGGCGGAAGAAGTGGGGCTCGAGCGTCGCCACGGCCAACCAGCCGCCGTCCGCCGTGCGGTAGACGCCGTAGCAGGGGAGGGCGCCGGAGAGCGGCAGCGGCTCGCCGACCCGC
>DASQPA010000167.1:0-41220 GCA_035644215.1 Thermoanaerobaculia bacterium | reverse complement strand
GCGGCCACTGCCAGAGGAACAGGCCGCCGCGGACGCGGTCGAAGTCGTTCGAGAAGCTCTTCACCTCGGCGAACTCGATCGAGTCGAAGACGGTGAACTGGGTCGTCCGCTTGTAGCCGTAGTAGCGGTACCGCAGGAAGGCGGTGATGTCCCCCTTGATGAAGTTGTACTTCATCTGGCCCTCGAAGAAGACCTTGTTGACCAGCCGGTTGACCCGCAGGTCGAGGTCGCCCTCGGGGAAGAAGACGTCGAGCCGGGGGAGGAACTTGTCCCGTGGCTTGAGCGGCTGCTCCTCTTCCGGCACCGTGGTCTCCCCCGGCGGCGCCCCGGGAGGCGGCGGCGCCGTGCTGCTCCCGGAGGTCGGCGGGGTCGGCGCGGTGGCGGGCGGCGGTTCCTGGGCGTCGACGCGGTGCAGGAGGGGGGCGGCGCCGGCGCAGAGCAGGGCGAGCAGGGCAACCCGGCAACCGGTGCGCGCGGCGTTCGAGTCCACGAGCCCTCAGCGATCCAGCAGCTGGTTGACCCGGTCGAGGAAGACCTTCGATTGGTTGGGGCCGAGCGCCGCCGAAACCACCTTCTCGTCGGCGCGCAGGAGGTCGAGCACCGCCTCGGTGCCGCGCCCGGCGTCCATCTCCGCCCGGCTCAGTCGGTAGGGGGTCTCCAGGTCGGAGAGGCGATTGTGGCCGGAGAGGAGGGCCTTGGCCTGGTGGTGGATGCCCTCGGTCAGCCGCGCCAGCTCCTCCGTCGTCATCTTGTGCAGACGCTCCATGTGCAGCCGGCTGAAGTCCTCCTTCAGGGCGACCAGGCCGGAGGTGATGAGGCCGTAGAGCAGCTTGCAGGTCTCGAAGGGGCTCATGTTGAGGCCGATGGCGACTTCCTCGATCGAACGCCGCTCGTCGATCTTGCAGATCAGCTGCCACTCCTGGGGGGTGAGCGAGACCGAGGTGGTGGTCGCCTGCTGGGTGAAGACCGGCACCAGGCGGGTCGAGGGGATGCGCTTGGCGAGCACCTGCCACTCGTCGATCCGCCGCGCCGCCTCCATGAGCAGGTTGGTGTTCGACTTCTGGATGGTGGTCTGCTCGGTCTCGCGCCCGGGGGTGAAGACGAAATCGCCCTCGGGCCAGATGGCGAGCTCGTAGACCGCCTCCTCGCCGTGGAGCTCGCCGAGCTCGGCGTGCACGATGTGCCCGCCGCGCAGGTAGATCTCGCCGGTCGAGTCGCCGTCGCGCTTCAGGGTGAAGACCCCGGTCTTGCCTGAGACCGAGACCAGCTGGATGATGTCGGGGAGCGGCAGCTCCTTGAGCGATCCCTGGAATGCCATGCCGGACCTAGGCCGTCCCGCCCTTCGGCGTGGCTGGCTCCCCGTTCGCCCGCCGGGGCACGGGGGGCGTTTGAGACCGTGTGCTGATGTCGACCGCCTTTGCTCTCTCTGGCATGGGCACCCTCTCGCGCAGCTTCCTATAGGACTCCAGACCCCAAGCAGGAAGTGAATGTAGCACAGCCCCCGGCTGCGGGGGACTCTATCCGGGCGTCGATCTGAGCGTCTATCTTGGCGACGTGGCGGTCAACCTATCCATGCGCAAACGCTGCGCGCAGCAGAGAGCCAGGGCCAGGGCGTCGGTCGCATCGGCGGCGAGGGCTTTCTCGTCGCCCAGGGAGAGGAGGAGCCGGACCATCCGCGCCACCTGGTCCTTGCCGGCGCGGCCGTTGCCGGTGACCGCCACCTTCACCTCGGCCGGGCTGTACTCCCGTACCTCGACGCCGTGCCCGGCGATGGTGGCCAGGAGGGCGCCTCTGGCCTGGGCGAGGACGATGAGCGAGCGGGCGTTCATGCCGTGGAACGGCGACTCGACGACCGCCACGTCGGGGTGGTGGCGCTCGAGGAGCTCGTGGAGGCAGGCGACCAGGTGGGCGAGGCGGGCGGGGAGGGCCTGCTCCCGGGGACAGGAGAAGCGCCCCACGGCGAGGACGCCTAAGGCGGAGCCGCGCTTTTCGAGCAGGCCGTAGCCGGTGTGGAGGCTGCCCGGATCGAGCCCGAGGATGAGCATGGGACGGCGGTTACCAGCGACGGGGCGGCGGGGCGGCGGCGGAGCCGCCTAGGCCAGGTCTTTCTCGTCGATGTCGAAGTTGGCCCAGACCTTCTGGACGTCGTCGTGGTCCTCGAGCGCCTCGAGGAGACGGAGGACCGATCCGGCGCGCTCGCTCGGCACCTCGATCGAGGTGCTGGGCACCATCGCCAGCGACTGGGCGACGGTCGGCACGCCGCGGGTCTCCAACTCGTCGCGCACCCGGCCGAACTCCTCGGCCGCGGTGTAGATCTCGTAGTGGTCCTCCGCGGTCGCGACGTCGTCCGCCCCGAGCTCCAGGGCGAGCTCCATGAACTTCTCCTCGTCCATCACGGCGGGTAAGACGGCGAAGTAGCCGCGGCGGGCGAACATCCAGGCGACGCTGCCGTTGTCGCCCAGGTTGCCGCCGTAGCGGGTGAACAGGTGGCGGACCTCGGCGGCGGTGCGGTTCTTGTTGTCGGTCAGCCCCTCGACCAGGATCGCCACCCCGCCCGGGCCGAAGCCCTCGTAGACGACCTCCTCATAGGACTCGCCTTCGAGCTCGCCCGTCCCCTTCTTGATCGCCCGGTCGATGGTGTCGCCGGGGACGCTGTTCGAGCGCGCCTCGACGAGCGCCGAGCGCAGCCGCGAGTTGCCCTTGGGATCGCCGCCGCCCAACCGGGCGGAGACGGTGATTTCGCGCAACAGCTTGGTGAACAGCTTGCCCCGGCGGGCGTCGGTGGCGGCCTTCTTGTGTTTGATCGTGCTCCACTTGCTGTGACCTGACATCGCGGGCTCCCCTTCAACTACCCGAACAACCTACCCGAACAGCCCCTTCTTGACCCGGTCCAGAATCCCCTCCTCCTTGACTGGCTTGCCGGAGAGCTCGGCGAGCTTGCGCAGCAACTCGACCTCCTCGTCCGACAGCTCGCGCGCCTCGGGGATCTCGATCTCCATCACCGCCACGTGATCGCCCTTGCCGCCGCCGTCCAGGCGCTGGATGCCCTGGCCGCGGAGGCGGAACTGGCGGCCCTGGACGGTGCCGGCCGGCACCTCCAGGGTCTGCGTGCCATGGATCGTCTCGATCGCGAGGCTCGCCCCCAGCACCGCCTGGGGGTAGGCGACGGGGACCCGGGAGTAGACCGTCGACCCCTCGCGCTGGAAGTGCTCGTGCGGCTTCACCTGGACGACGACGTAGAGATCGCCGGCCGGGCCGCCGCGCCGCCCGTGCTCCCCCTCCCCGGCCAGGCGCAGGCGCTGCCCGGTGTCCACCCCGGCGGGGATCTTGACCGAGGTCGAGCGCTCGCGCTCGACCAGGCCCTGGCCCTTGCACTCCTTGCAGGGGTCGGTCACGATCCGCCCCTCGCCGTTGCACTGCGGGCAGGTGCGGGCGACGGTGAAGAAGCCCTGGCTGTAGCGCACCTGGCCGTGGCCGCCGCAGGCCTTGCAGGGGGTGGGCGCGGCGTTGCTGGCGCTGCCCGATCCCGTGCACTTGGGACAGGTCTCCAGGCGCGGGATGCGCAGCATGGTGTCGGTGCCGAAGGCCGCCTCCTCGAAGCTCAAGGTCAGGTCGTAGCGCAGATCGGCGCCGCGGCTCGGCCCGTTGGCGCCGGTACCGCCGGCACCGCCGCCGCGCCGGCCGCCGAAGCCGAAGAGGTCGCCCAGGATGTCCGAGAAGTCGGCGAAGATCGTCGGATCGAAGCCGCCGGCCCCCGCCCCCGACACCCCCTGGTGGCCGTAGCGGTCGTAGCGCGCCCGCTTGTCGGTGTCCGAGAGGACGGCATAGGCCTCCGCCGCCTCCTTGAAATTCTCCTCCGCCTCGGCGGAGCCGGGGTTTCTGTCCGGATGGTACTGGACCGCGAGCTTCCGGTAGGAAGCCTTGACCTCCGCCGCGTTCGCCGTGCGGGCGACCCCCAGCACCTCGTAATAATCCCGTTTCGTCGTCGCCATCGTCCATCAACCTTTCGCGCCCGGCGCCGCGGTATTCGCACCCGCGGCGTTGCCGGCCCTGGAAAGCATCACGTCCGAGAGGGTGCGCGACACCGACGACAGGTCGTAGATCGCGGCCTCCAGCTCGGCGCGCTTCTCGTTCGTCTTCGCCAGGCGCGCCTGCAGCAGGTTCTCGTGGATCTTCTTCGCGTCGTCCTCGGGCATCATGTCGCGGAACTCCTCGAACACCCTCTCATTGCTGTAGATCAACCCTTCCAGGCGGTTCTTGAGCTGGCGGATCTCGCGCTTCTCATGGTCGTCCTTCGAATGCTGCGAGGCCTCGTCCACCAGCCGGCTGATCTCCTCCTGGGACAGCCCGCCCGAGGGGTTGATCTGGATGCTCTGCGACAGGTTGGTCGCCATGTCGCGCGCCGCCACGTTGACGATGCCGTTCGAGTCGAGGGCGAAGGTGACCTCGATCTGCGGCACGCCGCGCGGCGCCGGCGGCACCCCCACCAGCTCGAAACGGCCGAGCGACTTGTTCTCGGCGGCGATCTGGCGCTCCCCCTGGAGCACGTGCACCTCGACCGTGTCCTGGTTGTCGACCACCGTGGTGAAGATCTGGGTGTTCTTCGTCGGGATGGTCGAATTGCGGTCGATCAGACGGGTGAACAGCCCCCCGTGGGTCTCGATTCCCAACGACAGCGGGGTGACGTCCAGAAGCACCAGGTCCTTGATGTCGCCGCGCAGAATCCCGCCCTGGATGGCGGCCCCCATGGCCACCACCTCGTCGGGGTTGATCTCCCGGTTGGGCTTCCTCCCGAAGATCCGCTCGACCGTCTGGATGACCAGCGGGGTGCGGGTCTGGCCGCCCACCAGCAGCACCTCGTTGATCTCGTCGGCGCGCAGGCCGGCGGCCTTCAGGGCGTCGCGGCAGGGGGCCTCGGTGCGCTCCACCAGGTCGCGCACCAGCGCCTCCAGGTGGCCGCGGGTGAGCGTCCGCGCCAGGTGCCGGGGGCCGCTCTCGTCGGCCGAGATGAACGGCAGGTTGATCGCCGCCTCCTCGGTCGTCGACAGCTCGCACTTGGCCCGCTCCGCCGCCTCCTTCAGGCGCTGGAGGGCCATGCGGTCGGCGCCCAAATCGATCCCGGTCTCGGCCTGGAACTCCTCGATCAGCCAGTTCATGATCCGCTGGTCGAAGTCCTCGCCCCCCAGGTAGGTGTCGCCGGCCGTCGAACGGACCTCGAACACCCCCTTGGCGAACTCCAGGATCGAGACGTCGAAGGTGCCGCCCCCTAAGTCGTAGACGGCGATGACCTTCTGGCTCTCCTGGCGGTCGAGCCCGTAGGCCAGGGCGGCGGCGGTCGGCTCGTTGATGATGCGCAGGACCTCGAGGCCGGCGATCCTCCCGGCGTCCTTGGTCGCCTGGCGCTGCGAGTCGTCGAAATAGGCCGGGACGGTGATCACCGCCTCCCGCACCTCCTCGCCCAGCACCTCCTGCGAGAAGTCCTTGATCTCGGCCAGGATGAAGGCCGAGATCTCCTCCGGGCTGTACTGGCGGTCGCGGATCTCGATCTTGACGTCGCCGTTGGGCGCCCGGGTCAGGGTGTAGGGGAGCACCTCCCGCGCCTTGACGACGTTGGGGTCGTTCAACTTCCTCCCGATCAGCCGCTTGACCGCGAAGACGGTGTTCTGCGGGTTGGTGATCGCCTGCCGCTTGGCGATCTGGCCGACCAGCCGGTCGCCCTCCTCGGCGAAGGCGACGATCGAGGCGGTCGTGCGGCTCCCCTCCCGATTGGCCAGCACCCGGGGCACCAGGGCCTCGACGACCGCCACACAGCTGTTGGTCGTCCCCAGGTCGATACCGATGATCTTGCTCAAGCCGCTTGCCTCCGCCAGAAGACCCGTCCGCTCTCCCCCGCTCGGTCACGGGGAGCACGACCGGCCGGAAGCGGCCGGGCGGACACGGGGATCGTGCTGCCTATTGTAGCGTGCCCGCGAGGAGGGCGTTCAGACCACCGGAATCTGGCCGCCGGCCGGGGGCACCGGGGGCTTCTCGGCCGGCACGGCAACCTTCACCATGGCCGGCCGCAGCAGCCGGTCGTGGATCATGTAGCCGCGCTGCAGCTCCTCGGCCACGGTCGGGCGCTGCACCGTCGGGTCCTCCTGCCGTGATACCGCCTCGTGCACCGCCGGATCGAAAGCCTCGCCGCGGGCCGCGACCTCGCGCACCCCGTAGCGGCGCAGCTGCTCCTGGAACTGGCGCAGGGTCATCTCGACCCCCCGCTTCAGGTCGTCGGCCGAGCCCTGGGCGGAGAGCGCCCGGTCCAGGTTGTCGACCACCGCCAGGAAGTCGCGCAGCGGCTCCATCAGGGCATAGCGTTTCGCCTCCTGGCGCTCGCGCTCGGTGCGCTTGCGGAAGTTGTCGAAATCGGCCAGTGTCCGCATCGAGCGGTCGCGCAGATCGGCGTTTTCGCGCCGCAGCTTGAAGAGCTCGTCGCCGGAATCCAGGGTCTTGGCGCCCTCCGCGGGCTCCGCCTTCGCGGCCCCGCTCCCCTCGACCGCCGCCACCGCCTCCCGCATGACGGACTCCAGGTCCGGTAGGGCGCCGTCCAGGTCGAGCTCGGCGACCTCGGTGGCCTCCGGGCTCTCCGTCGTGCCCTTCTTCTCTTCGTCTGCCATCCCGTCTCTCCTGCTCCAGCGAGCCTATCCCCGTCTCCGGCCGGGGGTCATTTCCTCTCGGGTTGGCCGTCGAAGCTCTCGGCCAGCGCCCGGCTCAAAGTTTCTCCCAGATAATGAACCAGTGGAATGACCTTCTGATATTCCATCCGCGACGGTCCGAAGATCCCCAGGGTGCCGAGCTGGCCCTCGCCGACCCCGTAGGTCGTCGCCACCAGGCTGAAATCGAGCTCCGAGGTGAGCGCGCTGTCGTCGCCGATCAGCACCCGCACCCCCTGTCCGGTCATGCACTGGTTCAGCATGCGCACAAGGCGGGCCTTGTCGGCGAAGGTGTCGAACAGCCGCCGCACCCGCTGGATGTCGGCGAGCTCGGGCTGGGCGAGGAGGGCGGTGGTGCCGTCGACCAGCACCTCCGGTCCCTGGTCGAGGTCCAGACCGCTCTTCGCCAGCTGGAGGGTCAAGGCGAGGGCGCGGTCCATTTGCGCCTTCTCCTCGACCATCAGGCGGAGCAGGCGCTCGCGGATCTGGCGCAGCGACAGTCCCGAGAAGCTCTCGGTCAGGTAGTTGGCGCTGCGCTGCAGCTCCTCGCGGGTCATCTCCTCCTCGGTCTCGATCACCTTGTTGTCGACGAAGCCGGAGGTCGAGATGACGACGCACAGCACCTTCCGGCCGGAGAGGGGGACGAAGTCGATGGCTTTGAGGACCGTCTCGCCGAGGGCCGGGGTGAGGACGATCCCCACCTGGTGCGACAGCTCCGAGAGCAGGTGCGAGGCGGTCTCCATGAGCTGCTCGCCGCCGCCGCCGCCGCTCCCCAGGTTCTCGTCGATATAGCGCCGGTCGCGGGTCGACAGCCTGCGGGTCTGCATCAGCGACTCGATGAACAGGTGGTAGGCGGCGCGGGTCGGCACCCGCCCCGCCGAGGTGTGGGGCTGGGCGAGATAGCCCGACTCCTCGAGATCCGCCATGACGTTGCGGATGGTGGCCGCCGACAGCCCCAGGTTGCCGCGCTTCGCCACCGAGCGCGAGCTCACCGGCTCGGCGTCCAGGATGTAGGTCAGGATGATGTCCTTCAGAATCTCCCGATCCCGGGCCGTCAGCGTCGAGGGGTTCCTGGCATCCACCATGGTGTGTTTCTTCTGTTCCGGCGCGTCCAAGAGTTAGCACTCTCGCCCTGAGAGTGCCAGAAGACGATACCCGAGATATGCCCTTTTGTCAATACAAACCATTGAGCTGAAGGGACTTTTGCAATCGAGCGAACGCCGGGGCGAGGGGGGCCATAGGCGCAACGAGAACGGTCCGAAGGCAGGGCAGCGTAGGGGCCGAGCCCCTGTGCCTGCCCTGCCTCCACGCGCGAGATCGATAGAGGCGTACGGTATCGTACGGCCATGGACGGCGCGCTCTCCGGGCTCCGCTTCTCCCTCGTCGGGCCGGGGAAGGTGGGCGCCAGCCTGGCCCATTGGGCCGTGGCCCGGGGGGCGCGGCTCGAAGCGGTGGCCGGGCGGACTCCCGGGACCCCGGGGGTCACCGGGCTCACCACCGCGGGCCAGGACCTCCTCCTCCTCGCCGTGCCGGACGGCGCCCTCCCCGAGGTGGCGGCCGAGCTCGCCCGGCGACCGCAGGCGCGGGTGGTCCTCCACACCTCCGGGAGCCGGCCGGCGGCAGTGCTCGCCCCCCTCCGGCCCGGCTCGGCGGTGGGCTCCCTCCATCCGCTGAAAGCCTTCCCCGGTCCCCTTCCCGATCCCGCCGAGGCCCGCGGGGTCTTCTTCGGGGTGGACGGCGATCCCGCGGCCCAGGCCCTCGCCCACCGCCTGGTCGCCGCCTGGGAGGGGGTGGCCGCCGAGATCCCCGAGTCGGCCCGCGCCCTCTACCACTTCGCCGCGAGCCTCGCCGCCGGCGGCGTGGTGAGCCTCCTCGCCCTGGCCGACGAGCTGGCCGGCCGGCTCGGCCTGCCCCCCGCGGTGGGACGCGGCTACCTGGAGCTCGCCCGGGGGGCCATCGTCGGGGCGGCCGCGGCGCTCGACGCCGGGGCCGCCGTTCCTGCCCTCACCGGTCCCGTGGCCCGCGGCGACGCCGGCACCTTCCTCCACCAGGTCGACCTGCTCCATGAGCTCGCTCCGGAGAAGGTCCCCCTGGTCCTGGAGCTCGCCCGCGAGACCCTGCGCCAGCAGGCGCGGTCGGGAACTCTCCAGGAGGGGCAGAATGCCCTCCTACGAGAACTCGACCGGCTTTCTCGCCCCATCTAGTTCTTTTTTAGACCTTTTGGCCTCACGGACAAGAAAGTCGCGTCTTATGGGTGTTCGCCGGCATTGCGAACCGTCATTTCATCACGTGTTTCCGCTCTCTCTTTTTCGCCTTTCCGTACCATCGGCCGGTTCTTTCAAGGCATACCGCATTGTTTCTTATCCCCGGGTAGTTGACATGCCTGCCCATGTCTCGCTACCGTACCCCTCGTTTTACGGTTCTTCACTCCACCCCCGAGCGATTCCGCTCCGGTGGACATGCGCCGAGCGCGCGGAAAGGCAGAAGAAAGTATGAGCTCAGCACCGAAAGTCGAAGTGAAGTCCAGAGAGAACCTGGCACGCTCCCCGGTCACCAACCGGTTGAAGCCGGAGCGGGTGCAGGACGGGTTGCGCAAGCTCCCCAACTGGCGGCAGTCGCGGGACGGCCGTTCGCTCGTCCGCACCTTCCGCTTCGCGGACACCGGGGCGCCGCTCGCCTTCGCCGGCTTCGTCCTCACCCTCGCGGGCCAGGAGGAGCACCACCCGATCGTGACGCTCCACAAGGGCACCGTGGAGTGCAAGCTCACCACCCCGGCGGCCGGCGGCATCACCGTCCGGGATTTCGACATGGCCCGGAGGATCAGCCTCCTGGGTTGAACCGGGCTCCGAGGAGCCCAGAAAGAGAGAGAAGCAAAATGCCCATCATGTTCGACAAACGGGTCTCCAGTTGGGACCTGCTCAACCGCACCTTGAAGCCGTTGATCAAGGACATGCCGGAGTTGGCGGCGGAGCAGCAGCAGCTGGAAGCCCTCATCACCCAGGCCCGGACGCTGCAGAGCCAGCAGGGGGACTCGCTCTCCCAGTTCCGGGACGCGGTCAAGCTGCGCCGTGCGGCGGAACAGGCCGGCCAGGAGCTGCACAGCCGGATCGCCGCCATCCTCAAGGGGAAGCTCGGCTTCAAGAACAACCAGCTGATCCCCTACGGCCTCCAGCCCCGCCGGAATCCCGGCCCCAAGAAGGGCAGCGGCAGTCCTACTCCGCCGCCACCCACCCCGCCGCCCACGACCACCCCGCCGCCCGCCGTCGAGGCCACCACGGCCCCCCACCCGACGACGGTCCCAGCAGCTCCCGCCACCAAGTAGCTCCCCACAAGTAACCAGGGCCCCCGTAAGGGGGCCCAACCTTGTGCGCACCAGCCGGGGAGGCCGGTTTCGCACAAACCAAGCGTACCACAAGCGGGCCGCTCGCGTTCGAGAGCCGGGCCTGGTCTTCCGTGCGCCCGCTTTCCGCTCTCCCGGTCCCGTAGATGTCCTTCCCGGCCATGGAATTGGCCTTCCCGGTGCTGGGAAGACAATTCCCTGCCCTGGAAACACATCTCCCGCACCGTGCAGGACCTGCTCGCCCGCTTCATACACATTTTTTTGTCTTGCATACACCTTCCGGGGGAGGAGAGACTCCCTTCCCCCGCAGGTGATGACAATTTCTGCCAGGTCCATTCCCCAACTCGAACCGGGAGATCGATCTCCTTGGCCTGGGAGGACATCTCCCTGCCGTGGAATTGTCCTTCCCTGGCCAGGGAGATCGATCTCCCGCCGGATGCATACACATTCTTGGCGAGAGAATACACATTCAGTGGGAGCCGCGGGGAGGAAGACCCGGCGGTCAGAGCGTATGGATCCAGACTTCCGGGTGCGGCGCCGCGAGACGCTCGAGATCCTCGCGGTCTCCGGTGAGGACATGGGCTCCGCCCGCCTCCACGGCATGGGCCAGGACCAGGGCGTCGACGGTATCCGACGAGCGGGCCGCCGCCAGCAGTTGCCCCGCCCTGCGACCATGGACCTCGCGCGCCTCGGGCACTGAACCGACTGCCTTCAGCACTCGATTCAAGGGAGCGTCCCGCGGTCCGCCACGCACCGTCTCGGCGAGGACGACCACGGGAATCTCGACCGGGGTCTGAAGCTCCAAGGCTCTGGCCAGGAAGGCCCGCGCTCTCCCATCCCCCCGGGAGAGGGCGATGACCGCTCCAGAATCGAGGATCAGGCGCTGCGACGGTGACGGACCTGCTCTCCGGGTGCCGGCCATTCTTGACGGACCTCCTCGAGCACCTGCGATTCGATCGGCCCATGCTCCTGCTCGAGCTCCGCCAACAGGCGAGCCAGGCGATCATGCTGCAACTGTTGCCGTAGGGCACGGTTCACGTAGCCCGAAAGCCCCCGGGCGCCGACCGCCGCGCGAGCCTCGGCGAGGAGCTCTTCTTCCAGGGTGAGGGAGACTTTCTCGGTCCGCATGCAGTAATCCTACTTCAGGTAGGATTTGGTGACAAGTGGGTTCCCTTGTATCCGCGAGGTTGGCTCCTCTACGCCCATCGGCCTACAATATTTTCAGAGTAGGAACCAGGACGACAGCCGCCGCAGAGCCCTGGGAGGTCGGTCATGGTAGGAAGCATTCACCTCGGATCCATGATTTTCCCTACCCTCTCCTCTCTCATCGCCGTTCTCCTGATGTGGCCGGCGGTCCTCGTTTCGTTCGCCCTCCTCGCTGTCGGGCTGATCTCGAAACGCCCGTATCTGCTCGGGGCGGGAGCGCTCCTCGGGATTCCGTTCTTCGCCTATCTCGCTCTGACGCCGCGGTTTCGCGGCGTGGGGTTCCTACCCGTCGTTCTTCATCTGATCGCAGCCGTGTCTCTCGCCAAAGGGAGATCGACTGTCGCGGCTGTGCTCTGCGTTCCCGGTGTGCTTCTCGCTGGACTCCTGCTGGGCTTAGTCTTGCTGCAATAGCCGTCCCGTAGAGGTGCCGAGGGGCGGGAGGCGCCTCCTACCTCACGGGCCTTCGTAGAGACGACCCCAGCCGCCTTCCGGGGACCTCCCGGAACCACCGCCGTCGGGGCGTCTCCGTAGGCCGGAGACGACTGAGATCTCGGCAGCGTTGGAGACGCCCCGACGGCGTGGTAATGGCAAGGATTTCGATAGCGGCTGGGGCGTCTCTACGGGAATCTCTGCGTGTGACCCAATTTTTCACAGCCTCTCAGGATCTGGAGGGTCGTCAAAACCAGTGCGCTTTCATCGTGGCGAGAAACTCCGTGGAGATCTTGACGCCGGACTTGTCGCCGAGCACGCTGTCGACTCCACACTTCGGGCAGAGCGCCGTTTGTCCGTGCCCCTCTGGATCTTCGTCGACCCAGTTGAGAATGTCGCCCGGAGCAAACATCTCGCAGCAGTAGAAGCAGCCGCACAGCGCACTGTCTCCGATCTCAGCCCGGTTGTTGCTTGAATGGACATGGGCGCTTCTGACTTGGGCCGGAAAGCCTGCGACGCGTTTCTTGTGCTCGTCCTGCCAGCTCATGCGGGTTTGCTCTCGAACCTCAGACGTCCACGCAGCGCGAGCATGGGAACCATCGCCTTCAGCTGCTTGGGAGCCAGCGGCTGGGCGTCGGGATCGGTCTTTGCTGCGGCAGTGATCGCTTTGTCTTCTGCCGCTGTGGGCATTGCGACGGAGGGTGAGTCGGAGGGATGCACGCGAAGCTCAGACAACCGCGTCCTCGATATCGAGGACCGGGACCGAATCGCGGCGCAGATCGTCCAGCGTGAGGGACGCTGCTCGTTCGGCCATCGCCTGATCGTGAGGAGTCACCCGGCCGGCGCGAACATCCTCCCTGCCGTGCTCGACCGACTGGATCACGTACAGATTGTAGAGGACGTCCTCAAGACGGCAATCGTCCGGCAGACGGTCAAGAAGAGCACGAACAGTTTCCTTGGTCCTTGGCATGAACAAAGTCTAGCACTCTCAGACAGGCACGGGGAGGTTTCCCCTCGGCGCAGGCCCTTAGAGGTGCCAGCCGAATCTCGGCGGGACCCCAAGGAACGCGTGGCACCTGAGTGGGTAGGGTGGGCCTCGTTTTGCCCACGGCCCTCTCCGAGCGTATTCCCATGCTCACTTCCTCGCTGTGTTACTATCATTCACCGACCGGGGGAAGGGTCCCGGCCGAGCTTTTATGGAGGAGTCAATGAAAAAGTCACTCCGCTTCGGCGTCCTCGTCGGAATCCTCAGCCTGACTGGCGGCCTCGGCCTGAACACCCGAGCCCAGGCCCAGAGCTGTGAGACCCTCAACCAGTCCCGCTGCACGAATGCCGGCGAGTACACCGACTGTTACTGGGTCCTGGCGCAGGAACAGATCGTCTGCCAGTGCGACGGCTCCAGCATGACCTGGACCTGCTTCTTCTAAGCCCCTGCCGGGACTGCGGGCCGCGGCACCCTCCGGCCGGAAACGGCCGGAGGGAAAGAAACGCGGCTTCTTGTCCGACCAGGGTGCCACTTGGGGCCGTCGTTACTCCAACACGGTTGACAATCCAGCGCCGATGCGGCCAGTCCTCCGGTCATCCGCCTACTTAAACGGCGTTACGCTTCGACACCCCCCGGCTGTACTTCGCTTCAAATTCCTCACGGCTGGAGACCTCCGCCCATAGCTTGGCGACGTAGGCGAGCTCCCGCTCGAAGGGCTCTTGGAAAGCGGGGACATCGGTTGCGTACTCGCAGTTTCGGCTCAACATGACGAGCCAATCCGGAGAGTCGAGTCGCACGTAGATCCGGTCCAGCTTCTCATCCAGCGATGAGACATCCTCCTCCCCTGCGACATATCTCTCATACAATTCGGCAACGTACTTGCCCGCGGCGAATTGCTCGTCTGGCACGTGCGCGCCGCAGTATCGCCCCAGAATCTTCGCGGCCAGGCTCAACACTTCTATTTCCTCTTGTTCTGTAGCGCCCGCCAGGAGAACGACGTCCAAGTCACCAGCCTCTTCGTCGCGCTGGAGTCGCTCGATGGCCCAGTCAATGAGCTGCCCGGTTCGGGCAACCCCCAGCTTGAGAAGAAGGTAGACCTGCTCCAGCTCGGATATCGCTTCCATTGCTTACAGTCCGGCCCTCAGGGGTGCCCTGACGGCGCGGTCTCTCGCTTCGCTGCGGCTCGGTTGACCGCCGCGGCCTTCTCCCGGTCGAGCTGTTCCCGGTAGGCCTTCTCGGTCCCCGCCAGGAAGTCGCGGTAACCCTGGGGATCGACGAAGGGGTTCGGCTTCTCCCCCTTCTTCCGGCGCTCCGCCTTCTCCGGCCCCCGGTAGAACGAGGCGTGGGAACCCAGGAAGATGTCGCAGGGGAGGGCTTTCAGGGTCGCGAAGGACTTGGCGTAGTCCTCGGCGATCCCGGGATAACTGGGCTTGCCGGCCAGGTGGACCCCCGGATTGATCGTCGTGCTCCCGACGAAGACCACGTCGTAGCGTTTGCCACCCTCCTCGACCACCAGGCTCCACGAGGTGCAGCCTCGGGTGTGCCCCGGCGTCGCGTGGGCGGTCAGGGTGGTGCCCCCCAGGCGCACCGTCTCGCCGTCGTGGACGGGATGGTCCACGTGGACCGCGGGGAAGCGCAGGGTGTCGCCGAAGGCGAAATCGCCGCTGCCGCCGCGGGCGAGGAGGTCGACGTCGGCGGCGCCTGCGTAGAGGCGCGCCCCGGTCTTCCGTTGGAGCTCGGCCAGGCCGCCGGCGTGGTCGAAGTGGGCGTGGCTGCTCAAGAGGATCTTCACGTCCTCCAGCTTGAAGCCGAGCTTGCGGACGTTCGCCTCGATCATCGGCGCGGTCTTGGCGAAACCGCCATCCAGGAGGATGTGCCCCTCCGGGGTGGTGATGAGGAAGGAGGTGACGTCGCTCGCCCCCACCGAGTAGAGGTTGCCGGCGATCGGGTACGGCTCGACCGGCTGATTCCGGGAGCGGGCGGCTGGATCCGCCTGGGCGCGGACGAGGGCCGGGAGGAGGAGCGGCAGCAGGACGAGGGCGAGAAGAGGGCGGTAGAGAGCGGCGGTGCGCACGGGCCGGCAGGCTCCTTTTAGATCTTTTAGATCTTGAACAGGCTGGGTTGCGGCAGCTCGGCGGGCTCCGGATTCGGCTCGTCCGGCGAGATCAGCGGCAATCCGGCGGACTCCTCGGTCGGCCCCTGCGGCTCCGGGGCCGGCAGGTACATGTAACGACCGAGGCCGCGGTGGTAGAGGATGCCGGGGGTGCCCTCGCGGGCGGTGCGGAGCTGGTTCAGCTTCGAGTCGAGGTCGTCGACGAAGTGCAGGGCGACCGCCTCGGGAGTCATCGGCTCGACCGGCGAGCTGAACTCCTTCTTGCCCTGGTGCGAGAGGATCATGTGCTCGAGGAGCAGCTCCAGGTCGCGCGGGAAGTCGGGGATCACGGCGCAGCGCTCGCGCAGGAGGTCGCGGCCGATCACCACGTGGCCGATGAGCCGCCCCTCCAGGGTGTAGTCGTTGGCCGGCATAGCCCCCAGCTCGCGCAGCTTTCCCAGGTCGTGGAAGAGGACGCCGACGAGGAGGAGGTCGCGGTCGAGGTCCTTGTAGTGGCCGGCGAGCACGAAGGCCAGCTCGGCCATCGAGACCACGTGCTCCAGGAGGCCGCCGCGGTAGGCGTGGTGCATGGACTTGGCCGCCGGGTGCTCGCGCAGCTCGGGGCCGTAGGCGTCCAGGGTCTCGCGGGTGAGCCGCCGCAGCACCGGCCGGCGGACCTGCTCGGTCATCAACCGCTCCAGTCTCTCCCAGAGATCGGCGATGTCCTCCCGAGTGGACGGAACGAGGAGCGCCTCGTCGAAACCGTGCTCGCGGTCGGCCGGCGTCGCCTCCCGGCATTCGTCGATCGAGATCTGCAGCTGGTCGCGGTAGCTCTTCACTGCGCCCCGGAAGGCGACGAACTGGTGGGCCTCGAACTGGCCGGCGAGGGCCGGGCTGTCGGCCCACACCTTGGCGACGATCGAGCCGCTGGCGTCGGCCAGCTCCAAATCCAGGAAACCACGGTTGTTCTTGTCCTGGCGCTGCTCCTTCTTGGTGAGGAGAGCAAAGCCCTGGACAGTGTCGCCGGCTTCCCACGAACGGATCGGTTGGTTCTTCTTCGCTTTCGCCATCGGATTCGGGTCTCATAGTAGTCTCTCCGGGTGCGAGTGCCAACCATCCCCCCTGCCGCTCCCCCCTCCGACCCTGGCACCGGCCGTGCAGCCACGTCCCGTGTGACTCTCTTCAGACGCCTCCTCCCCGGGCTCTGCCTGGCCGCTCTCGCCGCCTCCGCCCTCCCCCTCGTCCACGCCCAGAGTTTCCAGATCGCCCCACCGGACCCGGCCGACCCTCTCTTCTGGCCCGAGCCGCAGCGCGCCTTCTTCCAGGACGGCCCCGGCCTCCTCCTGAGCGCCGACGAGCGGCAGCGCTTCGCCGCGGCCGACGAGGCGGGGCGGGAGGCGTTCCTCGCCGAGTTCCTGGGCCGCGATCCGCTCCCCCGGACCCCGGCCAACGAGCTCAAGATCGGCATCGAGCGACGCCAGCGACTCGCCCTGGCGCAATACCTCTCGCCGCGCGACGTGCGCGCCCAGCTCCTCTTCCTGAACGGCACGCCGGCCGAGCGCAAAGTGATCGACTGCGGCACCGCCTTCAAGCCGATCGAGATCTGGACCTACCGCGACGACCGGGGCCAGAACCCGGGGGAGGCCCCGGTCGACGCGAAGACCGGCAAGCCCGCCGGGCCGCTCGGCCGGGCGGTGGTCTACCAGGCGGCGCCGGACGAGCCGTTCCGCTACTGGAGCCCGATCGACGGCAAGCGCGCCCTCTACGTGCCGCGCATGGCCGGCTGGCTGGACGACTGGGAGGAGTTCCGCCTCTCCGCCCGCCGCTTCGACCTCCAGATCTGCAAGGAGGCGCCGCTCATCGACCAGGCGACCGGCGTGCCCGGCCTCACCGGCGGCGCCCGCTCGCGGCGCGAGAAGAAGCAGATCGCCGCCATCGCCGCCTCGGGCTACGGCATCCGCCCCTGGACTCTGGCCGGCGATCGACCCGAACGGGAGGCGTTCCTCGATCCGCCCAAGGACCTCGCCCGCTGGGCCCTGACGGCGGTCGAGACCCCGCTGCCGGAGGCGCCGGCGGTCCTCACCGCCGCCCCGGTCGAAATCGACTTCCCCGAGAAGGCCGGCCAGCGCATGCTCGCCCGCGCCATCGTGCGGGTGACGGCGGACGAGCACGTCAAGATCACCCAGGACGACGGCAAGCCGCACGTCAATTTCATCGTCGAGGGGGTCCTGGAGCACGACGGCAAGGTCTTCGACGAGTTCCGGGTGCGCTACCGGCTCTCGCCGCCCAACCCGCCGAAGACCCCCATCGACCTCTCGATCGACCGCGAGCTGCGCCCGGACCAGGACTTCCTCCTCCGCCTCAAGGTGCGGGACGAGGCCGGCGGCGCCGAAAGGCTGACCGCCAAGGGGTTCCGCGTGCCGCGCGAGCCCTCCGCCCCGGTCGAACGGACGACGGCGGTCAAGGGGGAGGCCGTGGGGCCGCTCCTCGCCTCCGGTCCGGACACCCTCGCCCTCTTCCCGCCCGATTCGGACGTCGTCGTCGGCGTCTACCGCGCCGAGGCCATCGTCACCGGCAAGCGCATCGCCAAGGTCACCTTCCTGGTCGACGGCAAGGTCCAGCTCACCCGGAACGGCCCGCCCTACACCGCCGAGGTGCGCCTGAGCTCGTTCCCCACCGAGCAGACGGTGCGCGCCGAGGGGTTCGACGAGGCGGGCAAGCTGGTGGCGGCCGACGAGGTGATCCTCAACGAGCCGCACGGCGTCTTCCGGGTGGCGATCCAGGAGCCCCGGCGGGGGGCGAAGCCGCAGGGCAAGGTGACGGCCCGGGCCGAGGTCTCGGTCCCCGAGGAGCGGCGGGTCGAGTCGGTTGAGTTCAAGCTCAACGACAAGTCGGTCGCGACCCTCACCCGTCCTCCCTGGGAGACGCCGATCACCGTGCCCGAAAAGGAGGCCACGGTCTACCTCACCGTCGCCGCCCGCCTGGACGACGGGCAGACCGCCGAGGACACCCGCTTCCTGCGCTCCCCGGAGTACGTCGAGGAGGTCGACGTCGACCTGGTCGAGCTCTACGCGGCGGTGACCGATGCGAGCGGCAGCCTGGTGCGCGGCCTGACCGAGCAGGACTTCCAGATCCTCGAGGGGACGAAACCGCAGAAGATCACCAAGTTCGAGCTGGTCGAGAACCTCCCCCTGGTCGTCGGCATCGCCATCGACACCTCGGGCTCGATGGCCGCCTCGCTCTCCGAGGCGGAGAGCGCCGCGGCGGGCTTCCTCACCAAGGTGGTCCGCAGGAAGGACCGCTGCTTCGCCCTCTCCTTCTCCGGCCGGCCGGTGGTGCGTATGCCGCTCACCGACGACGTCGAGGCCGTCGGCCGCTCGCTCGAAGGGCTCCAGGCGGTGGGCGCGACCGCCATGCACGACGCCATCGTCCACGCCCTCTACTACTACCGCGGCACCCACGGGCAGAAGGTCCTCGTCCTCCTCTCGGACGGCGACGACACGTCGAGCGAGATCCCGTTCAAGGACGCCCTGGAATACGCCAAGCGGAGCGGCGTCGCCATCTACACCATCGGCCTGAACGTGCCCCGCCTGGCGACCGGCGTCCGCAGCAAGCTGAACGCCCTGGCCGCGGAGACCGGCGGCCAGACCTTCTTCATCAGCAAGGCGTCCGAGCTCGCCTCGGTCTACGAGCGGATCGGCGCCGAGCTGCACAGCCGCTATCTCCTCGCCTTCAACGCCGAGCGCAAGCCGGACGACAAGAGCTATCATGCGGTCGAGGTGAAAGTGCTGAAGAGCGGCTTGAAGGCGCGGACGGCCCACGGGTACTATCCTTAGAGGATGAGGTCGCTCCGCTCCGCCATCGTCACGCTCGCCGCCGCCCTGGTGACCGCTCCGTCTCCCGGCTTCGCCGCTCCGGCCCGATCAGCCGCATCGCCGGCCTCGGCGGCCTCTCCCCCTGGCCTTTTCCGCTTCACCCGCCTGAATCACGCCTACAGCGAGCCGGCGACCGCCATCGACCCCATCGCCGAGGGGCCGCTCACCATCCGCCTCTCCTCGCCGCGCAACAAGCTGGTCCTCCTCGCCAACACCCTCCGCCTGGAGCCGGGGGTGGACGGCAGCCACACGGCGGACCTCACGGTGCAGTTCTTCGGCAAGGGCTGGGTGGTGGCGGACGTCGACGTCTCGGGGGTCCGGCAGCGCTTCGAGGACGAGGTGGTGGTGCCGCGGCAGACCCAGCGGCTGGAAGGCCGGGTGCGGGTGACGCGGACGACGGGTGGCTACCTCCTCACCCCCGAACGGCTCCCCCGGCAGATCCAGGTCGCCCTCCAGAGCCGGCTCGGCAACCAGATCGTCGACCTCTGCGACCGCCTGGCCTCCCTCCCCTTCTCGGAGGTCGACTGCTCCGGGCTCTCCCGGGCGCTGTCGACCGCCATCGTCCCCCTGCCGCCGGCCGGGGAGGGGTTCTACCTCGCCACCGCGGACCTGACCGCCGAGGAGCGGCGGCAGCTGGAGAGCTATCTCGCCTCCACCCGCCGCACCGGCTCCCGCCCGACACCGCGCCCGACTCCGCGCCAGGCGGTCCGCCCATGAGGCTCCAGCCGCGCCAGATCCCGGTCACCGCGATCCTCCTCGGGATCATCGCCCTGGTCTACGTGGCCGAGCTCTTTGACCCCCGGGAGCTCCTGGTCGAGCTCGGCGCCAACCAGGCGGCGGCGGTGCTCGGGCATGGGGAGTACTGGCGCCTGCTGACCAGCATCTTCCTCCACGGCGGTTTCCTCCACGTCCTCCTGAACGGCGTCGCCCTCTACCAGCTGGGCTCCCTCTTCGAGCTGCTGCTCGGCTCGGGGAGCCTGTTCGTCACCTTCCTCGTCTCCGGCCTCGCCGGCTCGCTCGCCAGCGTCCTGTGGAACCAGCTCGGTCCCCACGCCGACCCGCTGCGGCCGAGCGTCGGCGCCTCGGGCGCCATCTTCGGCCTCCTGGGAGCGCTGATCGCCTTTCTGCTTCGCCGCCGCGGCCGCCTCACCCCGGCGGCCAAGTCGCTCCTCTCCCAGCTCCTCTTCTGGGCCGGCGTCAACGTCTTTTTAGGGATTTCTTCGCGTCTGATCGACAACGCCGCCCATATGGGGGGGCTCGCCGCCGGCCTCGTCCTCGGGCTGGTCCTGCGCGAGCCAGCCTTCCGGCCGCCGCCCCTGCCGGAGCCGCTGCCCCCCCTGCCGCCAGGTCCGCCGACCTCCGGGCCGAACTTCCCGGTGTGATCTGCTACCATGTGACATTGGGGTGTCGCCTTTTTCCCCCTTTCGAGCATCCCACCCGAGAGAGTTCGGCCGTAGTCGCCTCGGCGGCTCCTGCGACGCCCTCGCCGGACTCTATTTTGGAGGCTAGCACCTGATGAGCGCCCGACGCATGATGAACCGGCTCTATTACTTCACCATCGAGGACGAGAGCATCCTCGCCGAGACCTTCGCGCAGTTGGAGAAGGAGGTCTACGCCCTGACCTACAAGGTGGCGGGGAGCGAGGACGTCTTCGTCACCACCAGCGAGACCAAGGACGCGATGGACCGCCACGACATCCCCTACAACCTCCTGGCCGAGGAAGATGGGGCGAAGATCTCCGTCTACCACTCGCCGCTCTCCCGCGAGGAGCTGGGCGACTATGAGGACGCCCTGAAGGCTCTCGCCCTCGCCTGCCGCGCCATCGCCCTCGCCTGTGTCGGGGTGAACGGCGAGAGCAACCTGGGCTTCGACCTCTCGAACGGCGCCAAGAGCTACACCTACTTCACGGCGCCGGCCGGCCATACCTTCATCTGGCGCTTCTTCCGCGAGCGCGAGGAGGCGGTCGCCTTCCTCTCCAAGCTGACGGCGGGCGACAAGAAGGCGGTCGAGTGGGCGGAGGCGATCCCCTTGAATTCGGTCAAGGAGCTCAAGACCTACCACTAGGGGGGGTCCCGAGACCGGCCGCGTGACCCTCCCCCTCTTCGAGCCCACCTACTCCGTCTCGCAGCTGTGCGGCGAGGTGAAGGCCTTCCTGGGCGAAGCCTTCGCCTCCCTCTGGGTGGTGGGGGAGGCGCAGCGGGTGCGCCCCAGCCAGCGCGGCCACCTCTACTTCGAGCTGGTCGAGAAGGGGCAGGACGACGAGATCGTCGGCAAGCTGGAGGCGGTGATCTGGAAGACCGACCTGGCCCGCATCAAGCGCCTGCTCGCCGGGAGCGACCAGCAGATCGCCGAGGGGATGCAGGTGCGCTGTCGGGGGAGCCTCGACTTCTACGGCCCCACCGGCCGGCTGCAGCTCTGCATCCGCGAGGTCGACCCGGTCTTCACCCTCGGCCACCTCGAACGGCGGCGGCGGGAGACCCTGGCGGCCCTCACCGCCTCCGGGCTCCTGGAGAAGAACCGCACTCTCCCCTTCCCCGACCTCCCCCTGCGCCTGGCCCTCATCACCTCGGCCGGGAGCGCCGCCTACCACGACTTCCTGAGCGGCTTGCGGGAGAGCGGCTACGGCTTCCAGGTCGTCCTCCTCCACGCCGCCATGCAGGGGCGGGAGGCGGAGCGCGAGGTGGTCTCGGCCCTGGGCGCCCTGGCCGGCCTCGCCGTCGACTGCGCGGTGCTGATCCGGGGCGGCGGCTCGCGCAGCGACCTCGCGGTCTTCGACAGCCGGCGGATCGCCGAGGCGATCGCCCGGGCGCCGCTGCCGGTCCTCACCGGTCTCGGCCACGAGATCGACCAGGCGATCGCCGATCTCGTGGCGCACACGGCCTTGAAGACCCCGACCAAGACCGCCGAGTTCCTCGTCGAGCAGATCCGCCAGCGCGAGGCGCGGCTCGTCGAGCTGCGCCGCGCCCTGCGGCGCGAGGCTCTGGAGCCGTTGCGCAACGCCCGCGAGTCGCTGGGACGGGCGGAGCGCGGGCTCGACCTCGCCCGCCTGCGCTTGAAGGCCGCGGGCGCCCGGCTCGACGAGTACTCCCGCGCCTTCGGCCGGCTGGGACGCAGTGCCCTCCGCGCCGCCACCCGCAAGGAGGCCGAGCTCGCCACCCGGTTGGGAAACGCCGCCCGGCGCCGGGTGGAAGCCGGCTGGAACACCCGCCAGGTCCTGGGCGAGCGGCTGGCCGCCTCGGCCCGCGGCCGGCTCCGCGAGATGGAGGCGCGCCTTTCCGGCCTCGGCCGGCTCTGTTCGCAGCTCGCCCCCGAGCGGACGCTCGAGCGCGGCTTCACCCTGACCCGAGATGCCGAGGGCCGGCTCCTCAGCCGGCCGGACCAGGTCGCGGCCGGCGACCGGATCGTGACCCGCTTCGCGAGCGGCGAGCTCCGAAGCCGAGTGGAGGAAGGATGACCGAGAAAGAGAAAGCCGCCCCCGCCGCCACGCCCGAAGAGGCCGCCCCCAGCTTCCGCGCCTCGATCGACGAGCTGGAGTCGATCCTCGAGCGCATCGAGGGCGAGGAGATCGACATCGACCGCCTGGGCGAGGAGCTGCGCCGCGCCACCTACCTCCTGGAGCTCTGCCGCGGCAAGATCCGCAAGGCCGAGGTCGAGGTCACGCAGATCGTGCAGAGCCTGGAAGAGCGGGAGGCGGGGGAGGAGTAGGGGGGCTGGTCCTTGACAGGAAGCTCGCAGGGTCTATCGTCATAGATCATGGTCATCAGGATTCCTGCTGGAGAGCTCAAGGCGAAGTGCCTGGCGCTTCTCGACGAGGTCGCCGAGACCGGAGAGACGCTGGTCGTGACCAAACGCGGCAAACCCGTGGCCAGGATCTTGCCCTTTGAAGAAACCCGCCCGTTGCGCGGCAGCATCCTTCACGAGGAGGAGCTGGTCTCGCCGATCGACGAGGATTGGGACGCCGACGCTTGATCGTTCTTGGTGCCGGTACTGCCGGCGGGGCCGTAGAGCGGGCACGGCGAGGAGGGGGTGTCCGTCATTCTGTGACCGCCGCACTGCTGGCGATGACTGCCGTCCGTCATTCTGTGACTGCCGCACTGCTGGCGATGACCGCCGTCCGTCATTCTGTGACCGCCGCGCTGCTGGCGATGACTGCCGTCCGTCATTCTGTGACTGCCGCGCTGCTGGCGATGACCGCCGTCCGTCATTCTGTGACCGCCGGACTGCTGGCGATGACCGCCGTCCGTCATTCTGTGACTGCCGCGCTGCTGGCGATGACCGCCGTCCGTCATTCTGTGACCGCCGGACTGCTCGCAGTGATCGCCGTCCGTCATTCTGTGACCGCCGCACTGCTCGCAGTGACCGCCGTCCGTCATTCTGTGACTGCCAGTCTGCTGGCGATGACCGCCTGACTGCCGGCAATGACTGCGGGCAGGACGGCAGGGTAGCGTCCAGGGTAGTGTCCTAGGGAGGACCTTCAGGCCCTTTGCCGCAATGCGGCTTGCGGGCATGGTTTAAAATTCCTACCGGCCTAGGTAGGCTGGTAGGAATTCAATCACCCCCTTGACAGTCCGGCTAGGCTAACCCAATAATGGCCCCTAGATATAGGGCTAGGAAGCAACCTCAGCCCCTTGGGGTTGCGTTGCTGGTCCACGCGGCCTCATCCAACATCATGAGGCAGGGGGATATCCACCCCCGTAGGGCGGCCCCGCACGGGGCGCAAAAATGGCTTGTCACCGACGCGGGGGATGCTTTGTGAGTCTACCGGAATACGAACGCCCGCCAGTTCATGAGGTAGTTCTAGGTGTTCACTTTAAGGCGATTGAACGCTTCGGCGGTCCTTATATTGGCTTGCTCTGGCAAGAGTTTAGATCTCAGTTTGGTAAAATCCAGGAGCAATCGCCCCTGTCTTTTCGCCTTGAGCGTTTTGGTCTTCCCGAGCCACACGAATCCCCAAGAATAGAACTGCTGGATACCTTGCCTCCACGGATCTGGTTCGTCAATGGCTCGGAGACGGAACTGCTCCAAGTGCAGCAGGATTGGTTTTCTCACAACTGGCGCAAAATTAAGGAAGACGACGAGTACCCCAGATATGCAGGCATCCGCGCATCGTTCGCCGCCGAGGTGACGAAACTGAAGACGTTCCTAGAGCGCGAGCAACTCGGGGCATTAGAGCCTCTTCAGTGCGAAGTGTTATATATTAACCACATTCCGCTGGACAACGGCGAGACTCTTGGAGACCTCCTGACCGTTTTCAAGCCCGATTTCAGTGATGAATTTTTGAAAAACCCCGAGAACACAACGCTCGCGCTGCGGTTCTTGATTCCGGACTCCAATAGTCCCATTGGCCGCCTTCACATCGCAGCCGTACCGGTCGTAACGCTCAAAACCCAAGCTCCCGGAATCCAGTTGACCATCACTGCGCGATGTAGATCCGCCAGTGACGACATCGAGGCTATTCTCTCTCTCTTAGACATGGGGCATGAGTGGATTGTGAGAGGGTTTACATCGATTACCACCACCAAGATGCACGAAAAGTGGAGGCGGACACAATGATAGACACTCTCCCTTGCACCTCTTCTAGTCTGTGGGGCGCGGTTCGGCCTTATCCGGATACCTTAAGCAGTCCACAGCCATTGCGGCACGGAAGGAGCTACGTGGGCCACTCCTATACTTGGGGAGAAGGTATCGTCGCCGCAGCATCACCGCTGTACGAAAGCGTTTCAGGGAGCGAATTTAATGAAGAGTTCCTCGCCGCTGCACGAAATGTCGGGCGACTCCTCCGAATGCCGCCAAATTGGGATTCCTATGGTGCAAAGACAATCGATCGACAGAGAGCAGAGACGGCGCTTTACCTTATATGGGTAGCTATAGCTAGCGGCGTGCCCGCGCCGGCAATCATTCCCACCAGCAATGGCGGTATACAGCTTGAATGGCATCGGTGCGGCATGGACCTCGAAATCCAAGTGGCCTCCGGGACATCCCTGGAAGTATTCTTTGAGAATCTTGCAACCGGCGAGACCTACGAGCGTGAAATCGGGGATGACTTAACGCCGCTGAGATTCTTCTTGGATCACGTAAGCTGTTAGTAATCGCTAGACAAAGACCAAATGATGGAAGCCGCAAATTACGCGGACGATCCGGACATTGAGGACGACGCTGTTCTATGGCGGCGGGTGCCTCAGGTTTGGGTTGTCAGAGATGAAAACCGAGGGGAGTTTAGACCCTCTTCTGCGGCCTTCCAAGATAGCAGCGATGGATCGCCGATGTCGGTGCAAATCGAGAAAGTCGTAACTTTAATGAAAAAAACACCGGCGGATGTGCTCACAAACTATGAAAACTGTAGTCTGTGTTCATTCGTCGTCGGCCTTGCGCGGAGCCTTGGGCAGAGGGTCACTGGTCTACCAAAGATTGACGACGATCCCGCCCATGGGTGGGTGGCGGGAAAGAAGACCGGGAGTGTTAGGAAAGAATTGGCAAAGGCGGCGCAATGGGTATTTCTCCGTACTCCGCCGTAACTGAGGTTGCCGAGTTGCGCACAAATCAAACCGCCCATTTCGCCGCTGCCCGTGCCACCCTTGAGTGGATGCAGACCCCGGAACTCCTCGAAATACCCCGTCGTTTGAATGGAGCCCGGTTGATGCTCGATGGCAAGTGCCGCTAGGTGAGCATCCGTCGTAAGCTTTCCTGAGGCCCGAGAACCCCAAGCACCCGCCCGGTGATGGTCGGGGGCCTCCGAGCTGAGGCATGCACCAGCAGGTTGATGTCCGGCAGGATCATTCCCGGCCGGCCCCGGTCAGCTTGCGTTGGAAATCCTCCATCTCGAGCTCGTCATTGAGCCGGTTGAGGTGGAGGACATCCACGCCAGGGCGAAACCCGCAGGCCTTGGGGGTAACCCTGAACTTGGAAGGTCGGGAGACCTCCTTGAAGCGCTCTCCCTTTCTGCGTGCCATGTCTGAAGCTACCTTCCAAGATCGTCATCGAGCATCAAGGAGTGTGTCGGCTCGGCCAGACGTGCCCTACAAACCGAGGTCTGGGTATCGGCTCGTGTGCCAGAGTGCCACCACGTGCCACCACTTCAACCGCATGCGTCTCGTAGCTCCCGCAAGAGATCTTCCCCTGAAATCACCTCGCCACGGTCTGCCTCCTCGATCGAGGCAAGGAGGGCAGCCTCTGCTTCGGGGCTAAGTGTGAAGCTCCCGCGGTCCTCGGGTGCCAAGATGGTCACGACCATCCC
The DNA here is from genome assembly GCA_035644215.1 of Thermoanaerobaculia bacterium. GTDB lineage: Bacteria > Acidobacteriota > Thermoanaerobaculia > Multivoradales > UBA5704 > DASQPA01. Next base: position 15,370 of record DASQPA010000167.1, on the reverse strand, counting down.
TTCGGTCAGCTCCTCGTCAGGCACCTCGATTTTGCCGTTGACGACTCTTCCGGTGGTCACTCGCATCGTCCAAGTCTACTTCAACGCCACGTCCAAGGCTCCACCTCGGGAGGATCGGAGGGGGGCGCCCGAGCGGGTCTCTCTTCAGATCACGGCTTCCAGTCCCTTGCGATCCAGCAGGTTGAGCAGCTTGAGCGAAGGTCCGCTCGGATGCTTCTCGCCGATCTCCCACTGCCGAACCGTCGATAGGCTGGTGTTGAGAATCGCCGCCAGTACGGCTTGGCTGATTCTGTACCGCGCGCGCAGGGCGCGGATCGCCTCACTGGAATACTCCGGCACCGGGACAAGGCAGAGGGCATCGTAATCCTTCATCCGGCGCTTGGAGATGAAGCCGGCCTCATGGAGATCACTCGCGGTCTCGTGGACCGCGTCCACAATGCGGCTGGTCTCTTTGGCCTTGGTAGTCACTGGCAAAGTGTATCACCGAGTGATCTACCCAAGTCTATACCAGCGTGCCGCCCCCCTCCTAGCCTCCCCCCTGACCCAACCCTCCCCCTCCCAGGGGGGAGGGACCCCCCTCCCGCCCCCCTCGGCGGCAAAGGTAACGTCCTTTAGGTAGGGGTGGGGCACAATGGGCCCTCCGTGCTAGCATCACGGCGCCCCGCCCGGGAGCGGAAGGAAGTACCGCTGCGTATACCTGCTGCCGCCAGCCGGACGAACCGTAAGGAGAGCCATGGACGACGTCGTCATTCTGAGCGCTGCCCGCACCCCCATCGGGGTGTTTCAGGGGGCGCTTGCGAGCCTTCCTGCCCACGCCCTGGGAGCGCGGGCCGTTGCCGCTGCCGTCGAGCGCGCCGGCCTGATCCCCGGGGACGTCGAGCAGGTCAATTTGGGCTGCGTCCTGACCGCCGGCCAGGGCCAGGCCCCCGCCCGCCAGGCGGCGATTGCCGCCGGCTGCCCGGTGTCGACCGGGGCCATCACCCTGAACAAGGTCTGCGGCTCGGGGATGCGGGCGATGATGATCGCCGCTAACGACCTGCGCTGCGGCGACTACAAGGTGGTCGTCGCCGGCGGCATGGAGAGCATGAGCCAGGGTCCCTACCTGGCCGCCGGGGTGCGCGACGGCCTCCGCCTCGGGCATGGCAAGCTCGTCGACTCGGTGATCCACGACGGCCTGTGGGACCCCTACAACGACCTCCACATGGGCAACTGCGCCGAGCTCTGCGCCGCCGAGTACAAGTTCAGCCGTGAGGAACAGGACGCCTACTCGGTCGAGAGCTACCGCCGGGCCCGCGAGGCGGCGGAGAAGGGGCTCTTCGCCGAGGAGATCGTCCCGGTCTCGATCGTCGGCAAGAAGGGGACGACGGTGGTCGATCGCGACGAGGAGCCGTTCAAGGTGGACCTGGCGAAGATCGGCAGCCTGCGCCCCGCCTTCCAGAAGGACGGCACGGTGACCGCCGGCAACGCCAGCAAGATCAACGACGGTGCCGCCGCCCTGGTGCTCACCACCGCCGCCCACGCCGCCCGGCTGGGGAGGAAGCCCATCGCCAGGATCCTCGCCCACACGAGCCTCGCCCAGAAGCCGGAGTGGTACAGCACGGCGCCGATCGGGGCGGCCCGCGCCGTCCTCGAACGGGCCGGCCTGAAAGCCGCCGACGTCGACCTCTGGGAGGTCAACGAGGCTTTCGCCGTCGTCGCCCAGGCCTTCCTCCGCGATCTCGACCTGCCCCACGACCGCGTCAACGTGCGCGGTGGCGCGGTGGCGCTCGGCCACCCGATCGGCGCCTCGGGGGCGCGCATCGTGGTCACCCTCCTCCATGCCCTGCGCGAGCGCGGCGTCCGCCTGGGTTGCGCCGCCATCTGCATCGGCGGCGGCGAGGCCACGGCGATCCTCGTCGAGCGCACGGAGGGCTGACGGGCCGATGCCCCGCCTCTCCTCCGCCCCGGTCGTTCGTACCACGTTGCTGGCCGCGCTGCTGGCCGCGGGGCTCGTCGCTTCTCTGGACGCCCAGCAGCCGCCCACGGCCACTCCGGCGAGCCCGTCCCCCCTGGTGCCCGGCACCCCGGCCGCCAACCCGGCCGGCCAGCCACCGCGGACCGAGACCGGGGTCCCGACGACCACCGGCGCGGCGGCCAAGGCGCCCGGGGCTCCGGTGCCGACGCCCGCCCCCGAGGACCCCAACCGCATCCAGTTCAACCTGAACTTCCCCAAGGACCAGGGGGGCGGCAGCGCCGCCGGCAGCGCCGCCTCGCTGGAGTACGTCCGCGAGACCTACGCCGTGCTCGCCGGCAACGTCAAGGTCAAGTACCAGGACATCGACCTCTCGGCCGACCGCGCCGAGATCGACCTGGGGACCAAGATCGTCAAGGCGACCGGCCACGTCATCGTCGACCAGGGGCCGCGCCGGATGTCGGGCGACACCCTGGAGTTCGACCTGGAGACCAAGACCGGCACGCTGTCGAACGCCACCGCCCAGGTCCAGCCCGACTATTATTTCACCGGCCGCGAGATCTCGAAGACCGGCGACGACACCTACGAGGTGGTCGACGGCGTCTTCAGCTCGTGCAGCCAGAAGACGCCGGACTGGAGCTTCAAGCTCGGGCGGGCGGAGGTGCAGGTCGAGGGCTACGCCCACATCCACCACGCCACCTTCCGGGCGAAGAAGCTGCCGCTCCTCTACACCCCCTACATCCTCTGGCCGGCCAAGCGCGAGCGGACCTCGGGGCTGCTCATCCCCAACATCGGCTACTCGGTGACCCACGGGGCGCTCTTGGGGCTCGCCTACTACCAGGTGCTCGGCCGGAGCTACGACACCACCTTCCACTTCGACGACTACAGCAAGAAGTTCTACGGGGTGGGCGACGAATTCCGCTACAACCCGACCGAGGGGACCTTCGGCACCTTCCTGGGCTACGCCATCCACGACCCGGACCTTCAGAAGTGGCGCTGGAAGCTGGAGCTCAACCACATCACCACCGACCTGCCCTTCGACATGCGCGGGGTGATCTCCTACCAGAAGGCGTCGGACTTCGACTACTACCGCGACTTCGAGCGCGACCTCTCGCGCAACACCATCCGCTCGATCTACAGCCGCGGCTTCATCACCGGCAACTGGGGACCGCACCTGCTCAACTTCCTGGTCGACGACCGGGCGACCTTCGTCAACCTGGGGACGACGACCAACGACGAGATCGTCCAGAGGAAGCTTCCCGAGCTGGAGTACCGCCTGCGCTCGACCGAGCTCGGCAAGTCGCCGTTCTATCTCCAGTTCCGCGGCGCGCTCGACTACCTGGACGTCGGCCGGCCGCAGAGCTACGCCGGCCGCTATGGCCGCGTCGACCTCTTCCCGGAGCTGACGCTCCCCATCCGCACCTTCCCCTGGCTGGCGCTCTCGGTGACCGGCGGCGAGCGGCTGACCTGGTACGGGGACAAGCTCGACACCCTGGGCCAGAAGTTCACCGGCCAGAGCCTCACCCGCACCCTGCCGGAGGCGAGCGCCGAGCTCGTCGGCCCCTCCTTCACCCGCATCTTCGACGGCTTCGGATCGTGGAGCAAGATCAAGCACGTCATCGAGCCGCGCTTCAGCTACTCCTACGAGGGCACGGTCGACAGCCCGCAGACCATCCCGCTCTTCGACGAGGTCGACTTCCAGTCGGCGTCGAACCTCGGCACCATCGCTCTCGACAACCGCATCCTCGCCAAGCCCAAGGACGAGAAGGAGAGCGCGCGTGAGGTCCTGCTCTTCGAGATCTCCCGCTCCTACAGCTTTGATCGCAACCAGCCGCTGCAGCAGGGGACGATCACCCCGCCGACCGAGACCGAGCCGTCTCCCCAGCCGGTGACCACCCAGCAGGGGCCGTTCGATGCCCTGGTGCGCTTCAACCCGACCCGCACCACCTCGCTCAAGGCCGAGGCTTCCTACGACACCCTGTTCAAGCACCTCGCCGCGACCTCGCTCTCGGGCAACGTCACCCTGGGACCGCAGACCTTCGGCCTCACCTGGTTCACCCGCTACGCGACGGGGACCGGCGACAAGCAGAGCGATCAGATCGGCCTCTCCGGCGGTCTGGAGATCCTGCCCGGCCGGCTCCACCTGGACACCCAGATCAACTACGACGTGGTGAACCGGGTGCTCCAGCTGCAGCGCTACATCGCGCGATGGTCGTCGCAGTGCTGGGGCTTCCAGCTCGAGCTGAGCGACTACCGGACCGGGCTCGGACCGTTCGCACTGCGCACCAAGGACTATCGCTTCTCGATTTCCCTGAAGAACGTCGGCACGTTCCTCGATCTCACCGGCCGCACCCAGGCGGGGCAGTAGGAAGGGACCATGAAAGGATTGATCCTCTCCGGCGGGAAGGGGACGCGGCTCCGGCCGCTCACCTACACCTCCGCCAAGCAGCTGGTGCCGGTGGCCAACAAGCCGGTGCTGTTCTACGCCATCGAATCGATCGTCCAGGCCGGGATCACCGAGATCGGCATCGTCGTCGGCGACACCCGGCGCGAGATCAAGGCGGCGGTGGGGGAGGGCGAGCGCTTCGGCGCCCGCATCACCTACATCGAGCAGGACGAGCCGCGCGGCCTCGCCCACGCGGTGATGATCGCGGAGGAGTTCCTCGCCGACTCCCCGTTCGTCATGTACCTGGGCGACAACCTCATCGCCGGCGGGATCACCAGCCTGGTCGAGGAGTACCGGAGCTCCGGGTGCAACGCCGAGATCCTCCTCGCCGAGGTGCCGAACCCCGAGCAGTTCGGGGTCGCCGAGCTGTCGGCTTCCGGCCGCGTCGAGCGGCTGATCGAGAAGCCCAAGGAGCCGAAGAGCAATCTCGCGCTCGTCGGGGTCTACATGTTCGACTCGCACATCTTCGAGTCGGTCCACCGCATAAAACCCTCGCCCCGCGGCGAGCTCGAAATCACCGACGCCATCCAGGACCTGATCGACCGCGGCCTCTCCGTCCATCCGCACATCGTGCGCGGCTGGTGGAAGGACACCGGGAAGCTCGAGGACATGCTGGAGGCCAACCGCATCGTGCTCGAAACCCTGCACGTGCCGCTCTCCTCGCGGATCGGCGATATCGGCGGCATCGGCGGCGTGGACGGCGACAGCCGGATCGAGGGACGGGTCGAGATCGGCCAGGGGGTCGAGATCATCGACTCGCTGGTCCGCGGGCCGGTCGTCATCGGCGACGGGGCTCGCCTCGCGCACGCCTTCGTCGGCCCCTACACCTCGATCGGCGAGCGCTGCAAGATCGAGCGCTGCGAGATCGAGAACTCGATCATCCTGGCCGACTCGGAGCTCAAGGACATCCCGCTCCGGGTCGACGGCTCGCTCATCGGCAGGAACGTCCGCATCGTCAAGACCGATCAGAAGCCGCGGGCCTATCGCTTCATGGTCGGCGACAACTCCGAGGTGGGGATCACCTAGCGTGCGTACCCTGGTCTTCGGCGGCACCGGAATGCTGGGCCAGGCGGTCACCGTCCTCGCCCGCGGGCGCGGTTTCCCCTGCCTTGCCCTGTCGCACGCCCAGGCCGACGTCACCGACCGCGAGCGCCTGCTCTACTGGGCGCGGGAGTTCCGGCCGGAGCTGGTGGTGAACGCCGCCGCCTTCACCCAGGTCGACGCCGCGGAGAGCGAGCGCGACCGGGCGTTTGCGGTCAACGGCGCCGCCGTCGAGGCGGTGACCGCGGCGGCGGCCGCGGCGATGCCCGGCGGCGCGGTCCTCCTCCACGTCTCGACCGATTACGTTTTCGACGGCGAGGGAAGCACCTTTTATAAAGAGGACGCTCCCACCGCGCCGCTCTCGGTCTACGGAGCGAGCAAGCTCGAAGGCGAGCGGCAGGCGCTCCAGTACGGCCGCGCCCTGGTGGTGCGGACGAGCTGGCTGTTCGGCCCTGGCGGTCCCAACTTCGTCGCCACCATCCGCCGCCTCCTCGCGGCGGGCAAACCGCTCAAGGTGGTCGACGACCAGCACGGCGCCCCCACCTACACCCCCTATCTGGCCAAAGCCCTCCTGGATCTCGCCGCGTTCGCCAAGGACGGGCTCCAGGGGGTGATCCACTACCGCAACCGCGAGCCGGTCACCTGGTATGGTTTCGCCCGCGAAATCGCCCGCCTGGGGGCCGCGACCTCGGACACCGTCGAGGTCCTGCCGGTCACCACGGCCGAGTTTCCGCGCCCGGCACCCCGTCCGGCCTGGTCGGTGCTCGACGTCTCCCGCTTCGAAGCCGTGGCGGGGAGGCGGGTCGAGCCCTGGGAACGGGGCCTTGCCGAGTACTTGACCTGGCTCGCCGAAGGAGAGAGTCGATGAAGGCTTTGATCACTGGCATCACCGGTTTCGCCGGGTCGCACCTGGCGGAGTACCTGCTCACCGAGCAACCCGGCGTGGGCGTCTTCGGCACCTACCGCTGGCGCAGCCGGATGGACAACGTGGAGCACCTGGACGGCAAGATCGAGCTCATCGAGTCCGACCTGCGCGACTACACCTCGGTCCAGGCCGTCCTCGACCGGGTCCGCCCGGACTACATCTTCCACCTCGCGGCGCAGAGCTTCGTACCCGCCTCGTGGACGGCGCCGGCCGAGACTCTGACCACCAACGTGGCGGGGCAGACCAATCTGTTCGAGGCGGTCCGCGCCCTGAAGCTCGACCCGGTGATCCAGATCGCCTGCTCCTCCGAGCAGTACGGCCTGGTGCACCCGGACGAGGTGCCGATCCGGGAGACCAACCCGCTGCGGCCGCTCTCCCCCTATGCCGTCTCCAAGGTGGCGCAGGACTTCTTGGGCTACCAGTACTTCCAGAGCTACGGGATGAAAGTCGTCCGCACCCGCGGCTTCAACCACACCGGCCCGCGCCGCGGCCACCCGTTCGTCACCTCGAACTTCTGCCGCCAGGTGGCGTCGATCGAGGCCGGGCTCCAGGAGCCGGTGATCCGGGTGGGCAACCTCGACGCCATCCGCGACTTCACCGACGTGCGCGACATGGTGCGCGCCTACTGGCTCGCCGTCACCAAGGGGCGGCCGGGGGAGGTCTACAACATCGCGACGGGAGAGGGGATCAGCATCCGCGCCCTGCTCGACAAGATCCTCGCCCTCTCGTCCGTCCACGTGCGGGTGGAGATCGATCCCTCCCGCCTGCGCCCCTCGGACGTCGAGATCCTGATCGGCGACAGCTCGAAGTTCCGCGCCGACACCGGCTGGGAGCCGCGCATCCCCTTCGACCAGACGGTCCAGGACCTCCTCGACTACTGGCGGGACGTGGTGGCGCGGCGGAAACGGCCGGCATCGCCGGCGTCGCCGGCATCCGTGACGGCCTAGGCCCGCGCCGGCACTCTTCGCCATGCGCATCCTCATCACCGGGATCAGCGGCTTCGTCGGGCCTCGCCTCGCCCGCCACCTCCTGGCGCGGGGCGACTTCGTCGCCGGCACCTACCTGATGGACGCCCGCCCCGAGCTGCCGGGGGTCGAGTTGCACGAGGCCGACCTCCTGGACACCCCGGCGCTCGCCAGGGTGATCGCGGCGGTCGATCCCGAGGCGGTGGTCGGTCTGGCCGGCCTGTCGCACGTCGGGGAGTCGTGGAAGCGGATGGGCGAGTACTTCCGGGTCAACGTCCAGGGGACCGAGAACCTCCTCCGCGCCGCCGCCGGCCGGCGGGTGGTGATCGCCTCCTCGGCGGAGGTCTACGGCCCGGTGCCCACCGAACGCCAGCCGATCCGCGAGGAGGAGCCGGTCGATCCGCGCACGCCGTACGCGATGACCAAGGCGGCGGCCGAGCTCCTCGGCTACGCCCATGGGGCGGTGGTGGTGCGGGCCTTCAACCTGGTGGGACCGGGGCAGGCGCCGAACTTCGCCCTCCCCGCCTTCGCCGCCCAGCTCGCCGCCATTGCCCGCGGTGAGCAGGAGCCGGTGCTCAAGGTGGGGAACCTCTCGGCCCGCCGCGATTTCCTGCACGTGGACGACGGCGCCGCCGCCCTCCGCCTGCTGGCCGAGAAGGGAGAGCCGGGCGGCACCTACAACCTGGCAAGCGGCGAGGACTGCTCGATCGGCGAGGCGCTGGAGCGGTTGAAGGCGGTCTCCCAGGTCGACGCCCGGGTCGAGACCGATCCCGAGCGCATCCGTCCCGTCGACCTGCCGCTGCTCGTAGGCGACAGCGGCCGGCTCCAGGCGCTCGGCTGGAAACCGGAGCGGACGCTCGATCAGGCCCTTGCGGACCTGTGGGATTCCGTCCGCGATGTCCGCGATTGAATGTAACCCTGTCCCCATGAGGTGAGCCATGGCTTCCAGTCCATCGACCCTCCCTGCCGCCACTACCGCCCCCAAGGCGGACCCCGACCACCACATGCGCTTCCACTCCCCGCACTTCCACCTGGCCCCGGTTTTCGGCTCCGGCTGGTTTGGCGAGAAGGCGGAGGCGTTCGCGCGCTTCTTCGGCACCCCCACCTTCCTCATCGCCCAGAGCATCATCGTCTTCGGCTGGATCGTCATCAACGCGGCCGGGTGGACGAAGTTCGACGTCTATCCCTTCATCCTCCTGAACCTCGCCTTCAGCCTGCAGGCGGCCTACGCGGCGCCGCTCATCCTCCTGGCCCAGACCCGGCAGGCGGACCGCGACAAGGCGCTGTCCGAGGCCGACGCCCAGCACCGCGAGGCGCTGGCCACGGCCAGCCTCGAGCGGCAACAGGTGGCGGCTCACCAGGCGGCGCAGCTGCTGGAGCTGCTGCAGCAGAACACCGAGCTCACCCGCCTCACCCAGCAGCTCACCGCGCGGATTGAAGAGCTGACGGCGGAGATCCACCACCGAACCTGCGAGCGGGAAAAATAGGAGAGCCCGGCAGGCTGCCGGGCTCTCGTCGAGATCGCGATCGGGAAGGGGCCTACTGTCCCGGCCCTCCCGGACCGTTCGGTGGCCGCTGCCGGTTCTGGCGGTTCGGGTTGCCCTGCGGGCGGCCCTGACCCCCGCCGCGGGGGCGGTTGTTCTGGGCGGCCTGCTGTTGGCGCGGCTGCGGTTGCGGCCGAGCCTGCTGCGGACGCTGCTGCCGGGCCTGCTGCGCCTGCTGGCGCTGGGCCATCTGCTGCTGGCGCTGGGCCTGTCGCTGATCCTGAGCCTGGCGCGCCTGCCGACCCTGCTGGGCCTGCTGCTGGCGGGCCTGACGCTGGACCATCTGCTGCTGTCGCTGGGCCTGTCGCTGATCCTGAGCCTGGCGCGCCTGCCGACCCTGCCGGGCCTGCTGCTGGCGATTCTGGCGCTGGGCCATCTGCTGCTGGCGTTGGTTCAGGCGCTGGTCCTGGGCCTGGCGGGCCTGCCGGCCCTGCTGCACCTGCTGTTGGCGCGCCTGGCGCTGCGTCAGCTGCTGCTGGCGTTGGGCCAGTCGCTGGTCCTGACCCTGGCGGGCCAGTCGGCCCTGCTGGACCTGCTGCTGGCGCGCCTGGCGCTGGGTCAACTGCTGCTGGCGTTGGGCCAGACGCTGGTCCTGGTTCTGTCGCGCCTGCCGGCCCTGCTGGACCTGCTGCTGCCGGGCCTGGCGCTCGGCATGGAATTCCCGGGTCCTGGCGGCGGCCGCCGCGGCGGTCATCACCGCGCGCCGCGCGATTGGGCGCTGGGGAGGCGCTGCCACCCTGGCCGCGCGCTGCACCTGCGGCCGGAACATGGCGACCCGGTTGGCCGCGACCCGTTCCTGATGCCGCTGGTTCCACCCCAGGTCGGCGACCTGGTAGCGCGGCACGCTACGGCCGATCACCCGTTGGATGTTGTCGACGGGCACGCCGCGGTTGATGAAGCGGTCGTTGATCCGCTGGTAGTTGGTGAAATTGCGGGTCCCGCGCCAGATTCCCGCTACCTGGACGTCCGGCACGACGTAGCTGGCCAGACGCGGCGCCAGGAACTGGCGCTCCGGCACGAAGACATAGGCCTCCGGCGTCAGGCTGGCGGCAAAGCTGACCCCGCCGTAGTCGACGCCGAAGTTGCCGCTGAACTCGACCGAAGGCGGCAGAGGAGCCCAGCCCACGTAGTCGCTCCCCGCCTGCCAGGAGACCCAGGCCGGACCCCACTCGTTACCGGGAATCCACTCCCAACCGTAGTCGGAGTCGAGATACCAGCGCCCGTAGTGGTAGGTCGCCCAGCCATAAGGCTCGTCCGAGACCCAGGTCCAGCCGTAGTCGGTCCACACCCAGTGTCCATACTCATAGGGACGCCAGTGGCGGTAGTGGGCGTGGCGCGGCACCCAGCACCAGCCTCGGCTCGGGCGTTCGACCCAGTTCCCGTAGGGAGCGAGGTCATCGTAGAAGAAGCCCACGTCCACCGCGGCGCGGCCCGAGGGGCCGATGTGGAGCCCCGCCGCGATGGAGGTCGAGGCGGAGGCTGACCCGGCGAGGGTGCCTGCGAGGACGAGGGCCAGGAGCATGATCCGTGTTGTTTTCATAGGTCACCTCGTTGTGTTTTGCGGTGCCGCGAGGGGTGGAACGTTCTCGATTCCGGGGCGGCGCCGCGGCGACTGCTCTCGCCAGAGATATAGGGCAAGAACTATGCCGGGTCGTTTCCCAAGGGCGCTGCCGGCGATAGACCGGTGGGGAGGACGGGGGTGCGGCCGGGAGCGGACGGCTTTCGGGCGTGCTACTGTGAAGCCCCACGCAGGTTCCGAGAGCTCGAAGAAGAGGACGCACGCCATGAGGCACCCGTTCCGCCGTCTTTCCGCCCCCCGCCTCGCCGCCTTCGCCCTGGCCGTCGGCCTGCTCCCCTTGCTGGAAGGCGCCCAATCCCGCCTCTCCTACCCGCCGACGCGGCGGGTGGAGCAGGTCGACGTCTTCCACGGCGTCTCCGTCGCCGACCCCTACCGCTGGCTGGAGGACGACATCCACCAGTCGGCGGAGGTCCAGAGCTGGGTCGAGGCCGAGAACCGGGTCTCCTCCGGCTATCTGAAGGCGCTCCCCCAACGGGCGGTGATCGAAGAGCGCCTGACCGCCCTCTGGAGCTACGAGCGGCACGGCGTCCCCTTCCGGGCGGGCCACCGCTACTTCTTCGTCCACAACGACGGGCACCAGAACCAGGGGGTTCTCTACAGTCAATCCTCGCTTCTGGAGGCGCCGCGGCCGCTCCTCGACCCCAACACCTGGTCGGCGGACGGCACCGTCGCCCTGGGCGACACCAAGGCGAGCCCCGACGGCCGCTACCTCGCCTACAGCGTGGCCGAGGCGGGCTCGGACTGGCACACCTACCACGTCCTGGACCTCGTCACCGGGCAGACCCTCCCCGAGGAGCTGCGCTGGAGCCGGGCCTGCTGCGCCGCCTGGACCGCGGACGGCAAGGGGTTCTTCTATACCCACTTCCCACCCCCCGCGAAAGGGGCCGAGCACCAGGCCGCCTCCCTGGACAACCGGGTCTACTACCACCGGGTGGGCACGCCGCAGGAGGCCGACACCCTGGTCTTCGAGCAGCCCGACCAGCCGACCTGGGGCGTCTTCGTCCAGCTCACCGAGGACGGCCGCTACCTGGTGATCACCCTGGCCAAGGAGACCGGCCAGCGCTTCCGCGTCCTGGTGCGCGACCTGGCCGACCCGTTCGCCGCTCCGCGGATCCTGGTGCGCGAGTTCACCAACGAGTACTTCCTCCTGGAAGGGAGCGAGGGCTCGGAGCTCTTCTTCCGCACCGACCTGGACGCCCCGCGCGGCCGGCTGATCGCCCTCGACGTCCTCCACCCCGAGCCCGAGCGTTGGCGCGAGATCCTGCCCCAGGGCAAGGGGACGCTGCGCGGCGTCCTCCGGGCCGGCAACCTCTTCCTGGCCCACCTGATGGAGGATGCCTCGTCCCACCTCCGCCTCTTCACCCTCGCCGGCCAGCCGCTGCGCGAGATCGAGCTGCCGGGAATCGGCACGGTCGGCGAGATGAGCAGCCGGCAGAGCGACGGCGAGGCCTTCTACGAATTCTCGAGCTTCAACACCCCGCCCTCGGTCTACCGCCTCGACCTGGGGAGCGGCACCAGCACCCTCCTCCATCGCGCCAAGGTCGACGTCCGGCCGGAGGACTACACCGTGGAGCGGGTGAGCTTCCCCTCGAAGGACGGCACCTCGATCCCCATGTTCCTGGCCTACAAGAAGGGGTTGCCACGGAAAGGCGACCGGCCGACCCTCCTCTTCGGCTACGGCGGCTTCGCCATCTCGACCACCCCGACCTTCCAGGTGGCGACCCTGGCCTGGCTCGAACGCGGCGGGATCTACGCCCTGCCCATCCTGCGCGGCGGCGGCGAGTACGGCGAGGCCTGGCACCAGGCCGGGATGACGGTCAAGAAGCAGAACGTCTTCGACGACTTCATCGGCGCCGCCGAGTGGTTGATCAAAGAACGCTACACGCGCCCCGGCCGCCTCGCCATCCAGGGCGGCAGCAACGGCGGCCTCCTGGTGGGGGCGGCCCTCACCCAGCGCCCCGAGCTCTTCGCCGCCGCCCTGCCCCACGCCGGAGTGCTCGACATGCTGCGCTTCCAGCGCTTCACCGTCGGCCGGCTCTGGGTCCACGAGTACGGCTCAGTCGAGGTGCCGGAGGAGTTCCGCGCCCTCTACGCCTACTCGCCCTATCACCAGGCGCACGAGGGAACCGCCTATCCGGCGACCCTTGTCGACACCGCCGACACCGACGACCGGGTGGTCCCTTCGCACAGCTTCAAGTTCGCCGCCGCCCTCCAGCGCGCCCAAACCGGCGACCGCCCCATCCTCCTCCGCGTCGAGACCCGCGCCGGCCACGGCGCCGGCATCCCGCGGGCCAAGGCGATCGAGCTGGCGGCGGATAGGCTGGCGTTTCTGGTGGAGAACGTGGAGCGGAAGTAGGGGAAGCGCCGCCGATTCCGTCGCCCCCCTCTCCAGCTCTCCAGCTCTTCAGCTCGGAGACCATCCGGCCGGAATCGAATTCACGTTGAAATCCGGCACGTCGTAATTGTTGGCGACCAGGTAGATCCAGAGCTGCAGCGCGAGGCGTTTGCCGGCCGACATGTCGCGCGTGATCGGCATCGCATAGGTGCTTGCCTCTGCGCTCTCCGCCGAGATGGCGCTCCAGATGCTGGCGAAGTTCTCCTCGACGGCGCTTTGGCTGCCGAGGTTCACGTACTTGAGCATCACGCTGAAAATCATGTCGTAAATGTAAAGGATGTTATGGTAGACGAACTGCCATACCCCCTCTTGACTCCCGGTGGTGTTCCAGAGCGCGACCAGCTCGGCGGGCGCCGCATCGTCGAAAGGCAAAACTCGCACGGTGGTGTAGAACGCATAGGTGACGAGCGGCCAGGGGCCACCGAGGAGCGTGACGGGAGGCTGCGGCAGCGTGGCACCCGTATAGGGAAAGAAGGCGAGCACCGGGAAGCCGGGGCTCTGCGCCGCGATGCCCACCGAGGCGATGCCGCTGGCGTCGGCCGTGACGATCGTCACCGCGGTCGTGATGCCGCCGACGGTGATCTCGGTCTGGCTGCCGTTGGTGAAATTGACCAGCTGCGACTGATTGGTGGGGATGAGGGAAAGCCCCCCTGAGTTGTACTTCGCGATCAACACGTTCGTGCCCGGCGCCGGCGTGCCCACCTGATAGACGGAGACGTCGAAGTCAGCCTGCCCGCCTTGGTCGAGATAGATGCCGCGCTGATCGGTCTGGGCCGAGTAGAGCTGCTCGAGGAGGGCGGTCTGGCCCTGCACCTGAATCGCCAGCGCGCCGTTCTGCAACAGCTCGCCGGTACCGGAATTGGGGAACGGAATGTCCACGATACCGGCGCTCGCCTCATAGGCGGTTTGCTGATATTGCGCGTACTCGATCGTCGCGATCGCCGTGAAGTTACCTTCGCTGTTGACGATGCCTAAGCCGAGCGGTCCGAAGTCGGTCTTGGTGAGATCGGAGGGCCACTCGCCCGGAGTGCCGTTTTCGGGCATGGTGCTGTTGAGGTCGAGCGAGATGAGCTCCGCTTCGAAGTCCACGTTGGCGACGAGAGGCCCCAGCGGGGTCGACAGTGGGACGTTCCCGGCGATCGCCGCCGGCGTCGCCGGCACCGCCTGGTAACTACGAACCGGCCGCCGGTGCTCGGTCGCCAAAGCGGCCGCGCCACTCACCCCCGCGGGCGTCACGGCATTCGCCGCCGACAGATAGCGGCCCACGGGCGCCGTCGCCAGCTCTCCCTGGTTCCAGACGCCCACCACGCCGACGACATGGCTGTAGCACGGCTGCGAGAAGAATTGCGACGGGTCGCCATTCTCGTTCCAGGCGGCCCACGCCGTGGCCAGGCACTCCGCCAGCTCCTCGTAGGAGCTCGGCTGGGCGGAGATGTCATTGAAGACGCCGTTTTTGAAATAGAGATTCACATAGGCCGTGAAGCGGACGCTGATCCCCAGCGCGGACGGCTGCGAGGCCGCCTGCTGCAGCGCGACGGCGAGGGGTGAATTGGCGTTCGCGGACGGCCATACGATCTGGTCGTAGGGGATGCCGGCCTGGAAACAGCAGGCGAAGCTCGCCGCCGGCTGGGTCAGCTCCTGGTCCTGGGTGTAGATGCGGGCCGGGTTCACCCATCGCGAATGCATCCGGGCGCTCGGCGTGCCCTGGAGGATGCAATTGCCGCTGCCGAACGAGAGCTGTCCGAAATAGACCTGGCTCGACCAGAAGGAGGCCGGGTTGATGTCGACCAATCGTCCGGGGCCGCTGCCGCCGTCGCCGTTGATGCCCACGGGGCCGCCGATGAGCGGATCGGCCGTCACCAGCCGGCCATACCCCAGCGCGCCGCTGGTGATGGTCGTCGTGTAGTTGTTATATTGAACGAAAGAAACGCCATGGCTCCCGAACATGTTCCACTCGGCAGGGACGCGCGCGCCTGCCGGGCTGTCGACGGCATCCGGTTGCAGCGCGATGGCCCAGGGGCGAAAGGTGGTGACGAAGTTCTCCGGCGTGATGCCGGGAGGCACCTCTGCCCCCTGGGTGGCGAGGAACGGCCAGTTGAGCGCCGCGTTGGCGGCGTCGTAGGTGGGGAACTCCTGCCAGTCATTGTTGTTGAACGTGCAGGGATCCCACTGCATGAACCCTTGGAAATAGAGGCGCGGAAACGAGAGTACGCTCATGGATTCTCCTGCCGCTGCTGGGGCGCTGGGTGGGCCGCCAATCTACCCCAGCGCAAAACTGGCGTCAACAGTGAAATACAGGAGAGAAGATGCGCGCCAGGATGGCGCAAATCCGGCGGCTCTTTTTCGGGGAGGGTCCTCTGCTCCTCCCTTCTGATACAGTCCCTGCCCCAGTATGAAAGTCCTCGTCACCGGTGGTACCGGGTTCCTCGGGCGGCGCGTGGTGGCCGAGCTGATCGCCAACCCGGCGGTCGAGCAGGTGCGGCTCTTGGTCCGCGGGGGGGCCTCGCGCGAGCGCTTCCCCAAG
>DASQPA010000166.1:0-32131 GCA_035644215.1 Thermoanaerobaculia bacterium | reverse complement strand
GTCAACGAGATCCTCCTGAAGACCCCGGGCCTCCCCAACGTCATCCGCGAGGGCAACACGCCGATGATCACCTCGATCATCCAGGGCGGCCGGAGCATCGGCATGCAGCAGATGGACGATGCCCTGATGGCCCTGGTCGATTCCGGAAAGATCACCGCCCGCGACGCCTACATGAAGGCGATCAACAAGCAGAAATTCGAAGGATTGGTGAAGGAGGAGTAGCCCTAATCTGCATGATGCACCCAGGTCACCTTGGATTCGTCGATCGTATTGCCGGTCGGATGGCCCATCAACACTCCCCACGTGATATCGCTGTCCACGGTATTCTTCTTGTTGGCCAACTGACCCACGGCCGCTTTGAAAACACCCCAATCATCGGTGGCATAGGCAAGGACGTACTTCTTGGCGGAAATCTTGAGTAATGTTCTCCCTACCTCGGCCTCATCGTAGCCGAGGTCGATCGATTCGATGACGCGGGTCATCTGCTTGACGCTCTTTTCGACGTGGGCGAATTTTTCGAAGTAGGACTTCGACTTCAGACCCTTGCCGTTCTTCTCCTCGACGATCCAATCTCCCTCCTTGTACTGATCCAACTCGAAAATCGATCGCTTCTTCTTGTCCTTGACGACCACGTTCTTGACCACCTTGGAGGAGGTGCTGAATGCCCTGCTCCGCGAGCTGAAGAGGTCCCACGAGGATCTGAACCACCTCGAGGGTCTCCACATCGGCTGCGCCACGGGCAGAGGCCGTAGCGGGGCCGGGGGGTGGACCGCGACCACGGGCGAGGCGACGGCCAGGGCGCCGGCTTTGAGCCCGAAGCGTTCGGCTTCCGCCTCGAGACCCGGATCATGAATCACCATCCAACCCGTCCCGGGTGGCCGGTTCACCCGGCCCTGCCGTTGCTGGACCACGTGGGCGAGCTCGTGGCCCAGCAGGCGGAGGCCGTGCGGGGTGGTCGGAGCGTACTGTCCGGGCGCGAAATAGAGATTGGGACCCTGGGTGAGAGCCGTCGCGCCGAGGGAGGCCACCTGGGGGCCGACGTGGATCCGCACGGCGGAGAGATCGCTCCGGAAGAGCTCCTCCATTCTCGCCTGGACCGCGGCGGTCAGCGGCTGGCCGCCGGCCGCGACGAAATGGGCCGTCGGCGGCAGCGGCACGGCCGTGCGAGAGACCGGCCCTGCTCCCGCGAAGCGCGGGAATCCACCGAGAAAGGAGCCCTGCACGATCTGGACGCGGCTTCCCGGCATGGGTTTTTCTCCCAGCGAAACCGCAAGGATTGTACCACTGAACTCAGGAATGGAGGGGCCTTGCGGCCCGCAAGCGCGCCAGCTCGGCCTCCGCCGCCTCGGCCCGCTGGCGTTCCACTTCGACCTGCTCCTCCGCTGTCGGCACCATGCTCCCGGCGGGCCGGAAGAGCCGGAGCCAGAAGTCCTTCCTTCTTTCCACGACGCCCTCCCAGAGACCCAAGGACACCCCCAGCTGCTCGCTCCAGAGCCGTCCCTGCTTGTCGGACTGGATCGGCCGATAGGAGCGGCCCGCCAGCCGGTATCCCTCCAGCTGCCGGGTCTCCGGGTCGTACAGGTAGTACTCCGCTGTGCCGAAGACCCGGGCGTAGAGATCCTTTTTCTCGGTACGATCCTTCTTCGCCGTGGAGGGAGACAGCAGCTCGACGATCACGTCCGGCAGCCGCCCGCCCTCTTCCCACGCGATCCAGACCTGGCGTTCGCGCTCCGGGTCGACGCCACCCACCCAAAAGACGTCCGGTCCGCGGAAGGCGCTCTGCGCACCGCCTCTCTTCACTTCCTCGAAGACGTCCCTCGCCTGTTTCAGCGAGTAGTACACGAACATGTTGGCGCCGACGTAGAAGTCGGTCCTGCCGGCCTCGGCCATGGCCTGGCCGATCAGCTTCCGCAGGAGCGGGAATTCCAGGGTATGCCACTCGGTCTCCAAAGGCTCTCCGTCGTCCAGGACGAGCTCGAAGGGCAGAGGCGCGAGCGCCGCGACGGCTGGCTGGCTCATGGCGTGCTCCCTTGCGGAGTCGTTGCGAGCGAGGATCTTATTTCGCATCGCCGGCAAAAAGAAGGGGGTAGCGAGTAACCTCCTTCTGAAGGACAGGATAGCATGGGGGGATGAGGGCGGGAACAACCGCGGGATTGCAGGAGCTTGGCGGCGGGGCAGGGCGTACCTCACAGCCGGGCGCGTGCCGAGGTGCAGCACCGTCTCGGCCAATAAGAAGGTGTGAAGACACCGCCCCTGCCGAAGGGGTAGAGACGACCAGCCGCAACCACAGGACTTTCCTCGACCCCGAACACCAGGGCGTCTCCAACGCCGCCGGAACCCAGGCGTTTCGGGCCTGCGGAGTCGCCCTGGTGGCGGTGGTTCCCGGAAGGTCCGTGGTAACGGCTGGGCGCCTCTACGAAGACCCTGTGATCACCATCTCCCCGTCAGCGCTGCGGCAAACTGAGATCGAGATCGTAGAATTCCACGCGGCGGCACTGGGAGCAGCGGAAGACGTCGAGCGGAAAGACGCCTTCGCTGACGTCGGCCAACTCGCCGAGCAGGAGATGCCAGCCGCCGGTCGTCCCACCCACCCGGATCGGGACCTGGCCCAGCGACTGCATTTCGATCTTGCAGACAGGACAATCCATGGGAGCCGCCTTTCAGTTTATGTTGTCGGCAGCGTTTAGTGAAGGCTGCGGGGAGCGCCTCTCCCCGGCAGCGTAAACGCGCTCGCCGGCGCCGCCAGCATAACCCTCTGGCCCATCCCCGGCAACGGGAAGGGCACAAAGCGATCCCCGCTCCACTGCAGCCAACAAAGCGACGGATCTTCAAGCGGCACCGCGAACCGGAACGCCACCTCGCGCGGCTGACCGTCGGCGGTGAGCGCCAGCACCCGCGCCGACATCCCCGGAAGCTCGACCTCCTGCCCCACCACAAGCGGCCGGCCGGGGTCGCGGAACATTCTGCCGAGGAGACCCTGGAAGAATCCCTGCTCACTCCGCAGCACGAGCGTCCTGGCGTCCACCCGGGTGATCTCGACCGGGACCGGCCCCGCAGCGAGGCCGCGCATCCGGCGCGGCTCCGGGCGGCCGAGGGCGGGGAGGAGGCTGGGGACGAAGGTCACGTCCAGGAGGTAGTCCGGAGTGTTGACCGCCACCACGTCCCGGCCGGCGACCGCGGCGGGGAGCGTCACGGCGGTCCGCTCCACCGGCTCGCCCAGGGCGCGGACCGACCAGGTGGAGACGGCGAGGAAGAGCGGCGAGAGGATCAGATGGAAGAGGATCATGGCCAAGGCGAGCCCGACGGCAAAGACCCGCCAGGAGGCGGAGAGCGGTCGCCACTCTGCTCGGTCCACGAGCCCGCCGAGCAGTTGCGCGAGGAGGCCCATCGCCCCGAGACCGACGAAGAAGAGGAGCCGGTTGGAGGAGGTGGTGGCGGCGGAGGGGACCAGGGCGAGCAGCATGCCGAGGGCGAAGAAGCGCGCCGTGCGGTCCCGCCGCAGGAGCGGCAGGAGGGCCACCGCCAAGAGCGCGGTCACCAGCCAGCCGGCGAGCTCGAAGCCGCCGAGCTTCTCCGGTGGCACCAGGGCCACGACATCCGCGGGGATCGGCGTCCACTGCCCGAGGAGGAGGAGCGGCACCCGGCGGAGGAAGGCGGCGGCGAAGGCCAGGGGGCTCGCCAGGGGGTCGAGGTAGAGCCCCGAGCCGCGGGTGCCGAAGCCGGCCAGCCGGTAGAAGACCGCCCAGGCCACGAAGGTTCCCCCCGCCGGCAGGAGCGAGGCGACCCGCCGGCGCAGACCGCCGCTCTCGACGGCGAGCGCGTAGGCCCCGAGGTAGGCCACGGCGCCCAGCGCCATCTCTCCGGAGAGGAGACCCAGCGCGAGGCAGAGGGCGCTCCAGGCCGCGCCGGGCCGCCACCCCTCCCGCCGCCAGCGGTCGTGGGCGAGGAGGGCGAGGGCGCCGAAGAGGGTGGCGAGGACGGCGTTGCGGTTGGCGATCCAGGCGACCGGCACGGCGTGGCCGGAATCCACGGCGTAGAGCAGGGCGGCGAGCCCGGCGACCCAGGGCGGGGTCAGGAGCCGCCGGTAGAGCAGGGTCATGGCGACGAGCAGGGCGGCGAACCAGAGGAGGCTCTCGGCGTGCATCAGCATCGGCGAGCCGGGGAAGAGCTGGTAGTCGAGCCACAGGCTGGCGGCGGAAAGCGGGCGGCAGAACGCCAGCTTGAGGTCCGGCGCCGACCACCAGGGGAGAATGCCGCGGTCCAGGAACCGGAGGTTCGAGGCGCGGGTCCCCGGCAGGGTGGCGAAGACGGAGAGCGGCGCGATGTCGACCTGCGGCGCGCGGAGCATCACCAGCCGCTGCGGGTAGTCGTCGAGCTGCCAGCCGACCCACAGGGACGGCAGCGTGAGGACCACCCCCAGCACGGCGAGGGCGAGCGGCAGGCGCCGATGGCCGAGCCAGGCGCGGAAGGGAGCGCGCCAGGGAAACACGGAGTACAGTGTAGGGCAGGAGTCGCCCGCTTCCGCCCGCGGGCCGCTGCCGCCGGGAATTCTATCATCGCCGTCCAGGGGGCAGCGACCGCCCCTTGAAATTCTGTCGCCGAAATTCAGGGGGCAGCGACTGCCCCTCGAAATTCTGTCGCCGAAATCCAGGGGGCAGCGACCGCCCCTCGAAATTCTGTCACCGAAATTCAGGGGGCAGTGACTGCCCCCCGAAATTCTGTCACCGAAATCCAGGGGGCAGTGACTGCCCCTCGAAATCCTGTCACCGAAATCCAGGGGGCAGTGACCGCCCCCCGAAATCCTGTCACCGAAATCCAGGGGGCAGTGACCGCCCCTCGAAATTCTGTCACCGAAATCCAGGGGGCAGCGACCGCCCCCCGAAATTCTGTCGCCGAAATCCAGGGGGCAGTGACCGCCCCCCGAAATTCTGTCACTGCCGTCAGGACGCCGATCCCGCCGCGGGCTCCAACGCGGGCCGCGCCTCCCACGTAGAAGAGAGCAGACATCCGACGAACGACCGCGCGATCACGATGGCGACCCTCCCGGCCCCTCTGGACCAGCTCCTCCATCAGCGCGACCGCCTGATGGACGACCTGGCGCGCGGGCAGAACCTGGCGCGCCTGTGGCGCGGCCTGGTCGCCGTCCTCGTCCCCGCCGCCGGCGTCTACGGCGTCGTCCTCGGCGGCTGGCACGGTGGCATCCTGGCGCTCTTCGTGGCCCTGAAGCTGCCGCTCGTCCTCCTCGTCACCTCCGGGCTCACCATGCTCTTCAACTCCTTTGTCGCCAGTCTTTTGGGCCTCTCCCTGCGCTTTTCCCAGGTGGCGGTCCTCACCTTCTTCGCCCTCGCCGTGGCGAGCCTGCTCCTCGCCTCGCTCGCGCCGATCGCCTGGCTCTTCACCGTCTCCTTACCCGAGCCGTCGCTCGCCGCGCGGGAGACCCACAACCTGCTCTATCTGCTCCACACCGGCTTCGTCGGCGCCTGTGGCCTGGCCGGCACCGCCGTCCTCTGGCAGGGGCTGGTGCGCATCCGCGGCGGCGCGCCGAATCTCAAGAAGGCCTTTCTCGCCTGGGTCGTCACCTTCGCCCTCGTCGGCGGCGAGGTGGCCTGGGCGCTGCGCCCGTTCGTCGGCAGCATCTACCACCCGATCGCGCTCTTCCGCGCCGACGCCCTCCACGGCAACGTCTATGAATTCGTCTTCACCGACATCGTCCCGTACCTGCTGAAAGAGGAGAAGAAACCATGAGTGAAGAGGGGAATCCGCATCCGGCCGAGCCCAAGGCCGGGGAGATCATCCTTGCCGACGGCGCGCCGCCCGCCCCGATCCCCGAGCCCGGCGGGGCGCTCCAGGCGTTCGACGAGCTGCTCAAGGCGCCGCACCAGGTGGCCCTGCGAGCGCGGCAGGCGGGCTCCAACCGCCCGGCCTTCCTCCTGCTCGCCGGCTCGGTCGTGGGATTCGCGGTCTACGGCGCCGTGGCCGGGCTCTTCACCGGCGGGAGCCAGGTCCTCGTCTCGGCGTTCAAGGCGCCCTTGATCGTCCTTTTGAGCCTGGCGCTCTGCCTGCCCAGCCTCTACATCTTCTCCGCCCTGGCCGGCGCGCCGCTGTCCCGCCGGCCGTTCCTCCACGTCGTCGCCGGCTTCTCCGGCATGCTGGCCCTGCTCTTGATCGGGCTCATGCCGATCTCCTGGCTGTTCTCGGTGAGCAGCCGTTCGCTCCTCTTCGTCGTCTGGCTGCACGCCATCGCCTGGATCGTCGCCGCCAGCTTTGGCGCCCGCTTCCTCTCCCGTTCGTTCGACCTGCCGGAGGTCGGCAAGGCGATCTTCCTCTGGCTCCTGCTCTTCGCCCTCGTGTCGTTCCAGGTCAGCACCTGGCTGCGCCCCGTCCTCTGGCGCGCTCCGGGCGCCCCGATCTTCGAGAGCGGCAAACTGTTCTTCCTGGAGCATCTGGACAAGATCGCCAACCCGCCGCCACCGGCGAAGAAGCCGGCCGCCCCGACGGCACCGAAGAAGTAGTCCGCGACTGAGCACGATGGGCCGATAGCGGCCGATTTCACGCAGATCGCGCCGCTCTGAACGCGCGTCGAGAGGCCCTGCATCGCGATAAATCCAGCGGTCTCCATCACTTCGAGCGCTGGGATGCGCATGGCACCCGCGTTGCAAAATATCGAATTTGCAATCAGAAACGTAACTTGGTTGCAGGAGGAATCTGATGGAAACCGCAAAAGTCGACGTCCGCAAACTCCAACTCCTCAACGATCGCATCACCCAGTGCCTCGACGCGCTCAACCAGGTGCGCCTCTCCGTCCACGGTCTTTCCCATACCCAGGCCAATGCGCCGATCGGCGCAGTCGGCGGGATCGGCACGATCGGCGGGATCGGTCAGGGGGCGGGATTCGTCGATCCCCGCTTCTCCGATCCGCGCTTCGGCTACGGCATGACGCCGGGAGTCCCGGGCTTCGGCGCCGGCCAGGGGTTCGGCGGTGGGCTGGCGCACAGCCCGTACCTGCCGCCTCCCGTGGGCGCGTTCTCCGGCCTCCAGCCGGGCAACCCGCCGTTCCCGATGTGGAATCTGCCGGTCGGGCTGAGCCATACCGGCCTCACCGGCATCGAAGCCGATTCGGCCTACAACCGGCCGCTGTGGGCGGACCCGGTGCTGTCGGCCAAGGTGGCGCAGACCTTCCCCTTCGTCCAGTACGGCCTGCCGCCGCTCGTCCCGGTCTACTGATCGCAGGCATGGCACACCGTGGGAGGGTGCCCGGTACGCCGGGCACCCTCCTCACCCTTCAAATCCCTGGGAAGGAGACAGCACATGGCGCAAGAAAAGACCGCTCCGACCGCTCCGACGATCGAAGAACCGGCCGACAAGAAGCTGGTCGACGAGGCCATCGCCGGCATGGAAAAACTGTATGAAACCTTGACCGGAAGCCCTCTGGGAGCCGGCGATCCGGCGACGACCTACGCTCCGATCCCGGTGGAGCGCGATCCCGGCGAGTTCGTCGCCGAACGCCTGGAGCGTCTGGTCCACGCCCTCGGGCAGCCGCTCGCCGCCACCGGCCGGGAATGGGCACCGCCCCTGGTCGTGTGGGAGAGCCCGCTCGACGTCGTCGTCTGCCTCGACCTGCCGGGCGTCAAGCGCACGGACGTCGAGGTGATCGAAGAAGGTGGCGTGGTGACCGTGAGCGGCGAGCGGCCGGCCACTCTCGACGGCCACGGCCTGCAACGCGCCGAGCTCCCGCTGGGGCGGTTCCGGCGGCAGATCCTGCTCCCCCGCACCTGGCGGGGCTCCGCGGTGAAGGCGAAACTACAGGACGGGGTGCTGGAGATCCGCATCGGCAGGGAGGGCGCCACCACGGCGGCGGCCCGGAAGATCGAGCTCACCTAGCGCAGCCAGACGTCGGGACCGAACACCAGGCTGACCGCGGCGTCGAGGTCGGGCACGAAGCGCGCGACCTCGGCGCACACCGCCTGGGGGACCTGCGAGCCGGCCAGCAAGGCGGCACGGTTGCCTTCGGGCAGGATGAGGAACCGCAGGTTGCGGTTGTAGGCGCCGTGCAGCTTGAATTCGGCTTCACCCACCGGGCGCACCACGAGGACGTCGTGGGCGTCGGCCACCAGCTCGCCGCTCGACGCCACGTCCTGCGGCAGCGGCCGGTCCAAAAAAACCGAGAGGAAGGCGAGGGCGGAGGGCAGCCCGGCCGAGGTGCCGCTCGACGGCTCGTCTTCTTTCGTCACCTTGTAGCTGTAGTTGTAGTCGAAGAGGCCGGCGGTCTGTTGCGGCAGCTTGGCGAGGGCGTATTCCCGCACCGAGAAGAAGACGTTGCGGATCACCCGGTCGAGCTCGGGGGTCACCGCGCCCAGGATCTCTTCGAGGAATCCGCCGCGCGAAGGCGGCGCCGGCCGGCGCGCCGCCCACACCTCGTGGACCAGGCCCTTCGCCCGCCCCGCGAAGTGATACACGGCGGCCGAAAGGGCACGGCCAACCGCCCGCGTCCGCCGCTCGGCCGCGGCCGCAAGGGCCTCGGCGCGCTCGGCACAGCGGCGCGCCTCGTCGGTCGCGCCGCGAATCCGGTGGAGCGCCGCGAGCTCCCGCCAGGGCTCGGGACGCCGCGGCGCGTCGCGCAGCGCGGCTTCCAGGATCGGCTCGGCGCGCGCCGCGGGCTCCGGCGGTTGGAAGTAGAGGACGATGGGCTCGGCACCCGGCAGATCCGCCAGCCCGAGCAGCCGGCCGAGCACCCGGCGGTCGCCGGGATCTTCGGCCAGCGCCGCGAGATAGAGGTGGATCGCCGACTCCCGGTCCCCCTCCGCCAGCGCCAGATCGGCCAGGTACTTGCGGTCGAGGAGCGCCCCCCCACGACGCAGCAGCGCGGCGGCCGGGGCGCGATCGCCGAGCAGCGCGAGGGCCAGGGCGCGCCGCCGCGGCGTCGGGTCCGCCGGCGGCTCGGTGTGGGTGAAATGGACCATGGCCAGCCGCTCCAGGGGGATGTAACGGCGGACGGCGATCGCCGTGACTTCCGCCAGCGACAGCCGATGCATGCGGTGCTGGAAGGCCGCCAGGAAGCGCAGCTCGTAGGCCGCGGCCTCGTCGCTTTTTCCCAGCGCGCGATGGAGGGTGGCCAGGCGGCCCAGGGTGGTGACGCTTTCGAGCTCGGCCAGCGTGCGCGCCAGATACTCGCAGACGTTCACCGCCTTCTCCAGGTGCTCCTGGTCGCCGAGCTGCTCGTAGACGCGGGCGAGGGCCAGGGCGCGGTCGACGTCCCCCTCGAAACCGCGCTCCAGGCCGAGCTTTTCGAGGCGGGAACAGGCGCCCGGGAGGTCGCCCGACAGCTCCGCGATCCAGGCTTCGGCGAGGACCGCGAGCTTGAACAGCTCCGCGTCCTTACCCCGGTGCTGCTGCGCCAGCCGCTCGCTCGCTTCCCGCGCCTCGTCCGGCCGCTGCGCCACGAAGAGGCGGAACACCTCCTCCAGCTGGAGGAGCGCGGCGGGCTTGCGCCAGAGGTGAGACGACCCGACGGCGAGGAATTCGCCGGTGCCGCGCACCGGATCCCGCGCCAGCTGCAGCAGCGAGTCGAGGCGCATCTGCGCCCCGCCGTCGGGGCTCATGGCGCGGGCTTTCGCCCAGCAGGCGAAGGCCTCCGACAGCTCGCCCCGCATGTGCTTGATTTTCGCCAGCAGGGAGAACGCCTCGGGATCGTCGGGGTGCAGCTGCAAAAACCGGACGGTCTCCGTCTGGGCGTCGTCCAATTCGCCGATCTCGACCAGGAGGTTGGCGAACCCGAGATCCTCATCCACAACCGCTCGATCCACCTCGCGCCCCAGCTCCTTTCTCCTCTACCGCTCCAGACTCCGGAGGCGCCAGCCGCCGGAGTTGGTGCGCCGCGCCAAAGAGATTATGCTACACACGACCGCCGACAGGACCGGCGGTAGGGATGACGATGGATCACAGGACGCTCGCCAGCGACCGCCGGGCGCGTGTGCTCGGCAACCGAGAGACCAGGGTCAGGAAGAAGACGCCGGGAGGCAGATTCGACCATCTGGTCGGCGAATCGGTGGCGATGCACGGGATCAAGCTGCTGTTGGAAAAAATCGCCGCGAGCCCCCTCCCGACGGTGTTGCTGCTCGGCGAAAGCGGTACCGGGAAGGGGTTGATCGCGCAGGAAATCCATCGCCGGAGCGCCCGCACGCACCATCCTTTCCAATCCATCCTCTGCTCGGCGCTGCCGGAGACGCTGCTCGAAAGCGAGCTCTTCGGGCACGAGCCCGGCGCCTTCACCGACGCCCGCCGTCGCAAACCGGGTCTCATCGAGCTGGCGGCCGGGGGCACGGTGTTCCTCGACGAGATCGGCGAGATCAGCAACACCCTGCAGGTCAAGCTCCTGCAGTTCCTCGACGAGCGCGTCTTCAAGCGCCTGGGGGGGACCGACAGGATCCAGATGGACGTGCGGATCATCGCCGCCACCAATCGAGACCTGGAGCAGGCGGTCCAGGAGCACGCCTTCCGGGCGGACCTCTACTACCGGTTGACCGTCCTCCCGGTCCAGGTGCCGCCGCTGCGCGAACGGCAGGGCGATCTCCCGCTCCTCGTCGACCACTTCATCGCCCTGTTCAACCGCCTGTTCGAAAAGCGCGTCGTCGGCATCACCCCTGAGGTGCTCGCCCGCCTCGAGGCGTACGACTGGCCGGGGAACGTGCGCGAGCTCCGAAACGTCGTCGAGCGCGCCGTGCTGCTCACCGAGGGGGAACGGCTGACCGCCGGCGACTTCCCGCCGCTCTCGGCACGGCCGCTGGCGGCGCCGGCCTATGAGCTGCCGGCGGACGGCATCGATCTGCAGCAGCTGGAGAGCGACCTGGTGCGCCAGGCCCTCCTGCGAACGGGCGGCAACCGCACCCGCGCCGCCCGTCTCCTCGGCCTGTCGCGGCACCAGCTCCGCTACCGGTTGGAGAAGCTCGCGCAGCCGCAGGAATAGGCGGCGCCCGCCGGGGCGAGCCTACCCCCAGCGCATGGCGGTCTGGGAACCGTCCAGCACTTCGGCTTCCAACCGGCCACCGCAGAAACGGGCGACGAGGGCGAGGAGGTCGGCCAGCGCCCCCTCCAGCTCCCCCTTCCCGGCGGCCGGCAGCGCTTCGAGGACCAGGAAGGCGCCGGTCGTCTCCGGGGTGAGCTTGGGGCGGTCCGCCTCTTTCCAGTTCCAGCGCCGGCAGAGGCTGCCCACCGTATCCTTATAGATCACCTCGCCCGCGTGGGGCGGCCGGGCCTCCGCCTCGCCCAGGAGGGTGACCGGCGGCTCGTCCTCCCCGGCGAAGGTAAGGTGGATCTCGCCGTCGACGCGGGCGAGGTCCTCCCCGCCGGCCGGCAGGAGGTGGCGCAGGGAGACCACGTTGTAGAGGTCGACCAGCCGGTTGACCGGGCGGACCGGCTCGCCGCGGAGGACCCGGCGCAGGAGGTTCTCGATCGACGAGGTGGCCCGCTTGGGGGTGACCCCGAAGCGGCGGTAGGCCTCGCGCCAGGGGGCGATGCGCGGATGCTCGGCGAGGACCGCGCCGGAGAGATCCTGCCGCACCTGCGCCTCTGCCGCGGCGAGGAGCTCGGCGAGCGCCGGGTCCGTGCCCCGGTTGTCGAGGTCGCGGGCCACGACGACCCCGAAGAGGACGCCGGGGAAGGTGGCGAAGATACGGGGATCGATCTGGAAGCCCATCACAGTCTCCTTGTCGGGAGTGGCCGGCACCTGTATCGTAGGACAACGATGCCCGGACTCCCACCCCGCCCGCTCCGCCTCCTGGCCATGGCCCTCGTCGCGGCCGGGCTCACCGCCACGGTGGCCCGCGCGACTCTGCCGGAGGCCCCGGTGCGCCTCGTCTCCCCCGCCGAGGGGGCGGTCCTCGCGGCGGAGTCCACGGCGACCCTGGAGTGGGCCCCTCTCGACGGCCACGATGACCTCGACGGGCCGGCCGGGGTAGGGAGGTGGGAGGAGTGGGAGGCGTTCCTCTCGCTCGACGGCGGCCGGACCTACCCGGTCCGCGTCACCCCGCACCTCGACCGCGACTTGACCCGCGTCTCCTTCCGGGTCCCGGGCTTCCCCACCGCCAACGCCCGCCTCCTGCTGCGGGTGGGCGACGAGCGCCGGGAGACCGCCTACGAGCTGCCGCAGCGTTTCGCCATCCTCGCCGCGCCGCTCGGCAATGCCCTCGATCTCGAGCGGACGGTCGGACGGCGGGGCGAGCCGGCCCGGCCCGGCGAACCGGGAGTGCTCGTCTGGGTCGAGGGATCGCGCCGCGGCGGCGGGTGGCGCCAGGTGGCGGCCGCCGAGCCCGCCCGGGCGGTACCCGGCCTGTCGTTCCCGGCCGCGGTCACAGCTCCGGAAGCCCAGCTCTCGGCTCCCCCTCCCTCCGGCGCTCCGCTCGTCGACACCGGAGCACCCTGCCAGTTTCCACCTCTCCCGACCGGCACCGCCCGGAACGCGCGGTCGCCCCGTCCAGAGACTGCCGACCTCCTCCTCCTCCTAAAGCGCCAGAACGAATAGGCCGCGGCCGCGCTCCCCGGCCCACGCGCCGTCTCCAGACTTCCTGGAGGCGGATTCGTCTGCGGATGGCGATCGCTCCGATCGCCCTGTCTGGAGGAGGAGATTCTCATGGTCCGTTTGCATTCGTTCTTTTTGCTCGCCGCGCTGCTATCGGCATCTTCGTTGGTCCGCGGGCAGGAACCGCCCGCGGCGAGCCCCACGCCGCCGACCCCCACCGTCTCCGAGCGCATCGAGGTGACCGCCACCCGGGTGCCCGAGGACGTCGAGCCCGTCCCCGCCTCGATCACCATCGTCACCGGCGACGAGCTGCGCGCCCGCGGCGCCTACGATCTGCAGAGCGCCCTGGCCTTGAGCGCCGGGGTCGCCATCGCCCCGGGCGGCGATGCCGGCCCGGCCAGCTCGGTCCCCGAGCTCTGGGGCCTGCGCGAGTTCGACGCCTTCCTCCTGGTGGTCGACGGCGTGCCGGCGGGTGGCGCCTTCAACCCCGCCCTCTCGACTCTCGATTTGAACGGGGTCGACCGCATCGAGATCCTGCGCGGCTCGGCACCGGTGATGTACGGCGCCACCTCGTTCGTCGGGGTGATCCACGTCATCCACCGCAGCGCGGACGCGACCGGCGGCACGGCGCGGGTCTACGGCGGCAGCTACGGCAGCGGCGGCGCCGCGGTCTCGACCGGCTTGCCCGCGGTCGGCAACTATCACCAGTCGCTGATCGTCAACGGCGAGAAGCAGGGCTACCGGGACGACCGGACCGAGGTCGACCGCGGGCACCTCCTCTATCGCGGCGAGGCGCAGACCGGCGCCGGCACCTTCCACCTCGACTTCGACACCGCGATCAACCACCAGAAGCCGCCAAGCCCGGTGCCGGGAGACGGGCCGCGCTTCACCCCGCTGGTGCCGATCGACGCCAACTTCAACCCGCTGGGCTCGAAGATCGACGAGAACCGCTACCAGCTGACCGGCGGCTACGACCGCAAGCTGGCCACCGGCTCCTGGTCGACCACCGTGGCCCTGACCCGCACCGACCGCAAGGTGGGGCGCGGCTTCCTGACCGAGGTCGTGGACGAGGACCCGAACGCCAACGGCTTCCGTCAGGACCTCACCCAGGACGACCTCTATTTCGACAGCCACATCGCCCTCGACCTGCACCCGGGCCTGCGCCTGATCGCCGGGGTCGACCACCTCTACGGCAATGCCGACCTGCACTCGGGCGACTTCGACTACTTTACCTCTCTCGACGGCAAGGAGGTCCCCTCGCTCTCCGACCTGCCGCCGGCCGGCGACCTGCGGCTCAAGGACAAGCGCAATTTTTCCGGTCTCTACCTGCAGACCGAGTGGAACCCCACCTCGCGCTGGCGTTTCCAGGTCGGCGCGCGCCTCAACCACACCAAAGAGACCCAGACGACCCAACAAGGAGAGGTGGGCGAACCCGCCGATTTCACCTCGGACGAGCGGACGGTGACCCGGGGCAGCGGCTCGGCGGGGTTGAGCTGGCTCGCCTGGCAGTCGGGGAAAGACGCCCTCTGGCTCTACGCCGACTACCGGAACACCTTCAAGCCCGCGGTTCTCGATTTCGGGCCCGACGCCAGCGGCGAGATCCTCAAGCCGGAGACCGCGGAGAGCTACGAGCTCGGCGCCAAGGGGATGTGCGGCGATCACTTCCGCTGGGACCTCTCGGTCTTCCAGATGGATTTCTCGAACCTCGTCGTGGCGCAGCTCGTCAACGGTTTTCCCGGGCTGGTCAACGCCGGCCAGGAGCGCTTCAAGGGCTTCGAGCTGGAGACCGAGTACCGCATCCACCCCGACCTCTCCTGGCAGCTCGCCTACAGCCACCACGACGCCCGCTTCCGCGACTTCGCCTCGATCTTCGACCAGCCGGAGCCCGACCAGGTGCGCGGCAACCGCCTGCCGCTCTCGGCCCGCGACATGGCCTCGACCGGGATTACCTACCGGCCGGCCCACGGCCTCTCGGTCTGGGCGCTCTACAGCTGGGTGGGCGACCGTTTCCTCGACGAGGTGAACGAGGTGCTGGCGCCGAGCTACGGCACCTGGTCGGCGGGGGTGGGCTACGCCTTCGACCGCTTCTCCCTCCGGGTCGAGGGTTTCAACTTGAACGACACCCGCCCTCCCGTCGCCTTGAGCGAGTTGGGCGGCGGCCAGGTCTACCTGCTGCCGGCGCGGAGCATCCGGGCGACGGTCGAGACGAAGTTCTAGGCCGATTCGCCGCTACCCCGGCGCCGGAGGAACCGGCGCCGGGGCGGTGTCCCCTTTCCCCAGCTCCTGCACCCGCCGGTAGGAGGCCCAGACGCCGTCGGCCATGACGGTGCGCAGGCCGCCTTTCTCCAGGGCGTAGAGAGCGGCGGCCGAGGCGCCGCCGGGCGAGGTCACCATGTTGCGCAGCTCGGCCAGGTGCTGGCCCGACTGCATGGCGAGGAGGACCGAGCCGTGGATGGCCTGGAGCACCAGTTCCTCGGCCACCCGGCGGGAGAAACCCAGGTGGACCCCGGCGTCGACCAGCGCTTCGAGCAGGAGGAAGCAGTAGGCCGGGGCCGTCCCCGAGAGCGCCGCCGCCATGTCGACGAACTTCTCGTCGGCGACGTAGTGCTCCTTGCCGAGGGCGCCCAGCATCTCCGCCGCCATCTCCCGTTGCCGGGGGGTGACCGCCGGGGTCGCCGTCCAGACCGTCATCCCCTCGTCGATCTGGGAGGGGGTGTTGGGCATGGCGCGGACGATCGCCTCGTGGCCGAGCACTTCGCGGAAGGTCGCGACCGTCGCCCCCGCAATCACCGAGATCACCATCGCCTGGGGAGAGATCGCGCCGCGCAGAGTCGGCAGCACCTGGGGGAGCATCTGCGGCTTGAAGGCCACGACGACGACGTCGGCCTCTGCGGCCGCCGCCCGGTTGTCGGCGCTGGTGCGAATGCCGTGCTTGGCGGCGAGCGCCTCCCGGCGCTCGGCCCGGGGCGTCGTGGCGAGGATGCGCTCGGGCGAGACCAGCTGCTTTTTGAGCAGGCCGGCGATCATCGCCTCCCCCATGGTCCCAGCGCCGACGAACGCGAAGGTCAGATCTCGCAACATGGCTCTCCTCCCCCGCCTGGAGCTGCGCGAGGAGGGAGCAGTATAGACCGGGATCAGTGGCGCTTGCCGTGCCCGCTCGTACCGGGAGTCCCGGAACCGACCGGGAAGAGGCTGCCGGGCTGGCGTCCGATCAGCTGCTCGTAGCCCATTCCTCCTCCCCCGACCGTGACGAGCTGGCTACCCGGCTGGCGCCAGGGACCACCGCCCGGCCTCCCTCCATGCCCGTGCGGGTGGGGGCTGCGGCCATGCCCGCCGGAGAGGAGAAAGCCGGAGCCGTATACCAGAGGCACGCCGTCGTAGGGGGACGCCATCGGCTGCTGGCTCGCCTGGGCGGCCTGGTAGAGCGCGATCTCGGCAGCCTGGCGCTGGGCCTCGGCCACCGCCGTCTGCGCCGCGAGCTGCGCCCGCTCCTCGCGCTCGCGGGTCCGCGCCGCGCTCTCCTCGCGGGTGATCCACTCGCCGTTCGACTGCACATAACCCTTGCGGCGCATCGATTCGGCGTAGGGGATGAAGCTGTCGAGCTGGGCGTCGAAGACGTAGCCGGACGGCCGCAGGAGCGCTCCGAGGCCCGGCTGGTGCGGATCGAGGTCGGCCGCCTTGAGCGCCGCCTCGCGCACCCCCTGCTCGAAGCCGTTGGCCTTCGCCCAGCGGGCGAGGTCCAGCCAGTCGGCCGCCCGCGCGGAATGCCCCAGGGCCTCCTTCTTCCGCAGGTACAGGGAGAAGCTCGAATCGGCGGTCTCCACCCGGGCGACGCTCGAACGAGGCAAGCGGATCTCGCCGCCGGGCATCTGGACCCGCACCTGCGAGTCGCCGACGACCGCGATCACCCCTTCGAACGACTTGCCGTTGGTGAGATAGACCGTATCGGCGGAAGCCGCCGTCGCAGCGAGAGCCCCGAGGAGGAGGAGAAGAAGAGGGGTGGCCCACCGGATCCGGTTCTGCATGGCGGCGGCAATCCTTTCGCGCCCTCTAGGCTGCGGCGCTTTTCCATTCTACCACCCTTGCCCTGCCGGGGCGGGGTATACTCCTGTCTCGCCCCCCTACTCTTCTTTTCGCCTTACGAGGGTAAGCGCAATGTCGAAATCCCGACTTTTTGCTCTGCTCACCCGCGATCACGTCCAGCTGGCGGAGCGCTACGCCAAGGAGGGAGACAAGGCGAAGGCGGCCGATCTCTACGCCAAGGCGGGCGAATTCCTGGAGGGCGCGCGGCTCGCCGCCGAGATCGGCGACGAGCGGCGGGTGATCGAATACTCCTTGAAGGGGACCCTGGGGCACGTCCCCGAGGGCTACGACAACGCCAGCGCCGAGCAGGTCGGCGAGCTCCTCGCCACCGGCGGCTTCCACAAGGAAGCGGTCGACCTCTTCGAGCTGGCCCACGCCTATCGGCGCGCCGCGGAGTCGTCGCTCAAGCTCCAGCAGCCCGCCCGCGCCGCCCGCTTCTACGAGCGCGCCAAGGCGTTCGCGGAGGCCGCCCTCTTCTATCGGCGGGGCGGGATGCTGGAGGACGCCCTGCGCGTCCTGGAGCTGGAGGCGAACCGCCTCCGCCAGGACCGGCGCGGCGGCCCGGCCAACCTCGAGAGCCTGCAGAAGGTCGACCTCGAGCGCGCCGAGCTCCTCGCCAGGCTCGGCCGGAAGGGGGCGGGCGCCGACCTCCTCCAGGCCGCCGCGGAGCCCACCCCCAAGGCCGCCCGCCTGCTCGAAGAGGCCGGCCGGATCCCCGAGGCGATCGAGACCTACCTGAAGCTGGGCGACTCCGAGCAGGCGCTGCGCCTGGTCGGCAAGACCCCGGACATCGACCGGCGGCTCGCCGCCCAGGTCTACCTGCGCTGCGGGCGCCCGCTGGACGCCGGCCACCTTTTCGCCACCCTGGGGCTGCCGAAAGAGGCGGCCCAGGCCTACGAGGCGGGGGCCGACTGGGCGCGGGCCGGCTCGCGGTGGGAGGCCGCCCAGGACCCGGCGCGCGCCGCCCAGGCCTACCTGCGCGCCGACCGGCCACGCGACGCCGCCCGCTGTTTCGCCGTCACCGGTAGCCCGGCCCATCTCCGGCTGGCGGCCGCCGCTTATGCCAAGGCGGGGGATCACGCCGCCGCCGCCGCCCAGTTCCTCCGCGCCGACCAGCCGCTGGACGCCGCGAACCAGCTCCTCGCCGGCGGCGACCGCGGCCAGGCGGTGCGAGTCCTCACCCAGGTCCAGCCGCGCGATCCGGCCTTCCGCGAGGCGATGCTCCTCCTCATGCCCCTGCTCGTCGAAGAGCGGCTCTTCGACGACGCCCTCCACCGCCTGCGCCGGGTGCCGGAGGAGACGCTGGCCCCCGGCGTCGCCACCCCTGCCGCCCTCGATCGCCTCTACTGGGAGGCGAGGGCCCTGGAGGGGCTCGGCCGCACCGGCGAGGCCCTGGCCTGCTACCAGAAGCTCGCGACGGTGAAGCGCGACCATCGCGACGCGGCAGCCCGCCTCGCCGCGATCGTCGCCCAGGCGCAGAAGAGCGTGGCGACCCGGACCCCGCCGACGTCGCCCGGCGGGAGCCTGGCGGAGTCCTCCACCCTGGCCGAGATCCCGCCGCCGGTCGCCGCTCCGGCGGCCGGATTCGCCGGCCTGAGCGTGGGGTCCCGCCTCGCCGGGCGCTACGACATCCTGGCCGAGCTCGGGCGCGGCGGCATGGGGCGGGTCTACAAGGCCCGCGACCGCGAGCTCGACGAGCTGGTGGCGATCAAGACCGTGCTCCACCAGGGCGAGGGGGCGGACGAGGAGCGGCTCCTGCGGGAGGTCCAGATCTGCCGCCGGATCACCCACCCCAACGTCGTCCGGGTCTTCGACCTCGGGCGCTTTCCGGGGGGCATCTTCATCACCATGGAGCTGATCGAGGGCGAGCGCCTGGACCGCCTGACCGCGGACGGCCGGTCGCTGCCGCTCGGACGGGTGAAGTCGATCCTCGGCGAGATCGCCGCCGGCCTGGAGGAGGCGCATGCCCTGGGCATCGTCCACCGCGACCTGAAACCCGGCAACGTCATCCTGACCCCGCAACGGATCAAGATCCTGGATTTCGGCATCGCCCGCATGGCCGGGCTCGACGTCCGCCTCACCCAGACCGGCTTCGCCGTCGGCTCGCCGCTGTACATGTCTCCCGAGCAGCTCCAGGGCGGGACGATCGACGGCCGGGCCGACCTCTATTCGCTGGGGATCCTCGCCTACACCCTGATCGCCGGCCAGGAGCCGTTCAGCGGCGCGACCGCCACCGCCCTCGCCCTCCAGCACCTGCAGGCGGCGCCGCCCGACATCCGCCGTTTCCGGCCTGATCTGCCGGAGCCGTGGTCCCCCTTCCTCGCCCGTCTCCTCGCCAAGCGGCCTGCGGAGCGCTTCCAGTCGGCGCGCGAGGTGCGGGAGGCGGTGGCGGAGTTGCCGGGGTGAGAGCCGTTCCTCGGCTCAGGTTGAGATGAAAAAGGGCGGCCTCGCGGCCGCCCTTGGGATACTCGTTGCAACCGGGAGAGCTTCTACTCGCTCTCCACCTCCTGCGGCAAGGTGCGGATCTCCTCCTCGCCGAACTCGAAGAAGAGCTCCTCCTCCGCCTCCGGCTCGGGCTCGACGAAATCCTCGGCCATGTGGAAGTCGTGGTAGTGGTGCATGCCGCTGCCGGCAGGGATCACCCGGCCCACGATGACGTTCTCCTTCAAGCCGCGGAGGTTGTCGATCTTGCCGCTGATCGCCGCCTCGGTGAGCACGCGGGTGGTCTCCTGGAAGCTCGCGGCCGAGATGAAGCTGTCGGTCGACAGGCTCGCCTTGGTGATCCCCAGGAGGAGGGGCCGTCCCACCGCCGCCGTACCGCCCGCGGCGATGACCCGATCGTTCTCCTCGTTGAAGCGCCAGCGGTCCACCTGCTCGTCGATCAGGAACTCCGTGTCGCCGACCTCCTCGATCTTCACCGACCGCATCATCTGGCGCACGATCACCTCGATGTGCTTGTCGTTGATCGCCACGCTCTGCGACCGGTAGACCTCCTGGATCTTGTCGGTCATGTAGCGCTGCAGCTCCTTCTCGCCGAGCACCTGGAGGATGTCGTGCGGGTTGATCGGTCCGTCGATCAACGGATCGCCGGCCTTGACCCGCTCGCCCTCCTGCACGTTGATGTGAATCGAGCGCGGCACCAGGTACTCGCGGGTCTCCCCCATGTCGCTCTCGACGATCACCTTGCGCATGCCCTTGTGGACGTCGCCCAGCCGGACGACGCCGTCGATCTCGGTGATGATCGCCGGCTCCTTGGGGCTCCGCGCCTCGAACAGCTCGACGACCCGCGGCAGGCCGCCGGTGATGTCCTTGGTCTTGGTCGTCTCGCGGGGGATCTTGACCAGCGTGTCACCCGGATAGACGTGCTTGGTGTTCTGCACCACGAGGTGAGAGCCCGAGGGGAGCAGATAGCGCTTCTCGCGGCCCTCCTCGCCGTGGATCATGATCGCCGGCACGCGCTTCTCGTTGGCCGACGCCTCGACGATGATCTTCTGCGACAGGCCGGTGACCTTGTCGGTCTCCTCGCGGACGTTCTCGCCCTCGACGATGTCCTGGAACTCGACCAGCCCGGCGATCTCGGAAAGGATCGCGTAGGTGAACGGGTCCCAGGTGACGAGCTCGCTCCCCGGCTGGACCTCGTCGCCCTCGTGCACCAGGAGCTGCGAGCCGTAGGTCAGAGCGTAGCGCTCCCGCTCGCGGCCCTTCTCGTCGGCGATGACCAGCTTGCCGCTCCGGTTGATGACGACCAGCGACCCCTTGCGGCTCTCGACCGTGTTGACGTTCAGGAACTTCACCCGGCCGGGGTTCTTGGCGATGTGCTTCGACTGCTCGGAGACGCGCGACGCCGTGCCGCCGTAGTGGAAGGTCCGCATGGTGAGCTGGGTGCCCGGCTCGCCGATCGACTGCGCGGCGATGACGCCCACCGCCTCGCCGATCTCGACCATCTTGCCGGAAGCCAGGTTCCTGCCGTAGCAGTTGGCGCACACCCCGCGCCGCGTCTCGCAGGTCAGCACCGAACGGATCTTCACCCGCTCGATACCGGCGGCCTGCACCGCGGTGCCCAGGAAGTCGTTGATCTCGGTCCCGATGGCGACGATCAGATCGCCGGTCATCGGGTCGTAGATGTCCTCCTGGGAGACGCGGCCGACGATGCGGTCGCGCAAGGGTTCCAGGATCTCGCCCCCTTCCATGATCGCCGACACGTAGATGCCGTCGATCGTGCCGCAGTCGATCTCGTTGATGATGACGTCCTGCGCCACGTCGACCAGCCGGCGGGTCAGGTACCCCGAGTCCGCCGTCTTGAGCGCCGTGTCGGCGAGGCCCTTACGGGCGCCGTGCGTCGAGATGAAGTACTGGAGGACGGTCAGGCCCTCGCGGAAGTTGGCCTCGATCGGCGTCTCGATGACCTCGCCCGAGGGCTTGGACATCAGGCCGCGCATGCCGGCCAGCTGCCGCACCTGCTCGCGCGAGCCGCGGGCGCCCGAGTCGGCCATCAGGTTGATGGGGTTGAACTCGCCGCTGTCGTGCTCGACCTGCCGCATCTCGCGGAACATCTCCTCGGAGACCTTCTCGGTCACCCGGTGCCAGATGTCGATGATCTTGTTGTGCCGCTCCCCGGCGGTGATGACGCCCGCCGAGCGCTGCTTCTCGATCTCGATCACCTCGGTCCTCGCCTGCTGGAGGATCTCCGGCTTCCTGGACGGCACCACCATGTCGTCGACCCCGAAGGAGATGCCGGCGCGGGTGGCGTAGAGGAAGGTG
Source organism: Thermoanaerobaculia bacterium (assembly GCA_035644215.1). Taxonomy (GTDB): domain Bacteria; phylum Acidobacteriota; class Thermoanaerobaculia; order Multivoradales; family UBA5704; genus DASQPA01. The sequence goes on along the minus strand of DASQPA010000166.1, from coordinate 10,773 downwards.
ACCTCCTTGACCTCGTCGAGCATCCGCACCGTGGCTTCCCGGCCGAGCTTGATGAAGCAGTAGCCGACCAGGTCCTGGAGGCCGCGCTTCTTGAGCAGACCGTTGATGTACGGGATGTCCTTCGGCAGGTGCATGTTGAAGATCACCCGGCCGACCGTCGTCTCGATCAGCTTGTTCTCGATCTCCTCCATCTCCGCGTGCACGACGTCCTGCTTGTCGTACTGCGTGTCGAGGTTGATGATCGGCCCGCTGTAGCGGACCTTGATCGGCGAGAGCGTCTCGACCTCCCCCGATTCGAGCGCCAGGAGCACCGAATCGAAGTCGGGGAAGCTCCTCCCCTCGCCCTTCGCCCCGGCCTTGCCGAGGGTCAGGTAGTAGCCGCCGAGGACCAGGTCCTGTGACGGCACGGCGAGCGGCCGCCCGTGCGCCGGCGACAGCACGTTGTTCGAGGCCAGCATCAAAACCTGGCTCTCGATCTGCGCCTTGGGGCTAAGCGGCACGTGAACCGCCATCTGGTCGCCGTCGAAGTCGGCGTTGAACGCGGCGCAGACCAAGGGGTGGATCTTGATCGCCTTGCCCTCGATCAGCGTCGGCTGGAACGCCTGGATGCCCAACCGGTGGAGCGTGGGCGCCCGGTTCAACAGCACCGGGTGGTCCTGGATGACCTCTTCCAGCGCATCCCACACCTCGTCGACCTCGGCCTCGACCATCTCCTTGGCCGCCTTGATCGTGCCGACGAGCCCCTTCTCCTCCAGCCGGTTGTAGATGAACGGCTTGAACAGCTCGAGCGCCATCTTCTTGGGCAGACCGCACTGGTGGAGCCGCAGCTCCGGACCGACGACGATGACCGAACGGCCGGAGTAGTCAACGCGCTTGCCGAGCAGGTTCTGACGGAACCGGCCCTGCTTGCCCTTCAAGGTGTCCGAGAGCGACTTCAAGGGACGGTTGTTCGAGCCCTTCAAGACCCGGCCGCGGCGGCCGTTGTCGAAGAGGGCGTCGACCGCCTCCTGGAGCATCCGCTTTTCGTTGCGCACGATGACCTCGGGGGCGCGCAGCTCCAAGAGCTTCTTCAACCGGTTGTTGCGGTTGATGACGCGCCGATAGAGGTCGTTCAAATCGCTGGTCGCGAACCGGCCGCCGTCCAAGGGCACCAGGGGCCGCAGCTCGGGGGGAATGACCGGGATGACGTCCAGGATCATCCACTCCGGGCGGTGGCCCGACTTCCTAAAGGCGTCGACCACCTTCAGGCGCTTCGCCGCCTTCAGGCGACGGATCTGCGAGGTCTCGGTGCGCATGATGATGCGCAGCTCCTCGGCCAGCTCGTCGACGTCGATCCGCGACAGGAGCTCCTTGATCGCCTCGGCTCCCATCTTGGCCTCGAAGGTGCCCTCGCCGACCTTGTCGCGCAGCTCGCGGTAGCGCTCCTCGGTCAACAGCTCCTGCTCCTTCAATTCCGACTCACCGGGATCGATGACGACGTAGCTCTCGAAGTAGAGGATGCGCTCCAGGTCGCGCAGGCTGATGTCCAGGAGGTGCCCGATGCGCGAGGGCAGCCCCTTGAAGAACCAGACGTGCGAGACCGGGCAGGCGAGCTCGATGTGGCCCATGCGCTCGCGGCGCACCCGCGAACGGGTGACCTCGACGCCGCACTTGTCGCAGATCACGCCGCGGTGCTTCATGCGCTTGTACTTGCCGCACAGGCACTCCCAGTCGGTGATCGGACCGAAAATCTTGGCGCAGAAGAGGCCGTCACGCTCCGGCTTGAAGGTCCGGTAGTTGATCGTCTCCGGCTTGGTGACCTCCCCGAAGCTCCAGGAGCGGATCTTCTCCGGCGACGCGATCGAGATCTTGATCGCGTTGAAATCCTTGAGCGACTGTGGCTTGTCAAAACTGCTGAATGGTTGCAACTGTTTTCCTCCCATTAGGCCTTGAGGAGTTCAACGTCGAGACAGAGGCTCTGGAGCTCACGCACGAGAACGTTGAAGGACTCCGGCAGGCCCGGGGCCTCCGGCACGTCCCCCTTGACGATTGCCTCATACACCTTGCTCCTACCTTCCACGTCGTCGCTCTTGACGGTGAGCAGCTCCTGGAGCGTGTAGGCGGCGCCGTAGGCTTCGAGCGCCCAGACCTCCATCTCTCCGAAGCGCTGGCCACCGAACTGCGCCTTGCCGCCCAGCGGCTGCTGGGTGATGAGCGAGTAGGGTCCGATCGACCGCGCGTGGATCTTGTCGTCGACCAGGTGGGAGAGCTTCAACATGTAGATATAACCCACCGTTACCTTCTGTTCGAATGCCTCGCCGGTCATGCCGTCGAAGAGCTGCGTCTTGCCCGAGCCCGGCAGGCCCGCCTGCGCCAGGAGGTCCTTGATGTCGGTCTCCCGTGCGCCGTCGAAGACCGGCGTCGCGAAGTGGAGCCCCAGGGCCCGTCCGGCCCAGCCCAGATGCGTCTCCAGGATCTGGCCGACGTTCATGCGGCTGGGCACGCCCAGCGGGTTCAAGACGATCTCGACCGGAGTCCCGTCCGGGAGGTACGGCATGTCCTCCTCGGGCAGGATGCGCGAGATGACGCCCTTGTTGCCGTGCCGGCCGGCCATCTTGTCGCCGACCTGGAGCTTGCGCTTCATGGCGACGTAGACCTTGACCAGCTTGATGACCCCGGGCGGCAGCTCGTCGCCCTTCTGGAGGAGCCCGATGCGCTCCTCGTTCACCCGGTGGAGCACGTCGATGTGCGAATCGGTCTTCCGGTAGACGATCTCGACCGCGTCGAGCAGCCGCCGCTCGTCGACCGGCAGCCGCAGGATCTCCTGCCGGGTCAGCCGCTCGAGCGTCGCCTCGTTGAGCGGGTCGCCGGCCTTCAGCAGCTCCTGGCCGGTCCGCGCCTTGACCACCGCCGTCACCTTCTTGCCGAGGAGGAGGTCCTTGACCTTCTTGTTGCGCTCCTCGGTGAGAATCCGCACCTCGTCCTTGATGTTCTTTTCGAGGCGCCCGATCTCCTCCTGCTCGATCTCCTTCGCTCGCGTGTCCTTCTCGACGCCCTTGCGGGAGAAGATCTTGACGTCGACGATCGTCCCCTCGATCCCCGGCGGGACCTTGAGCGACGCGTCCCGCACGTCGCCCGCCTTCTCGCCGAAGATGGCGCGCAGCAGCTTCTCTTCCGGCGTCAGCTGGGTCTCGCCCTTGGGCGTCACCTTGCCGACCAAAATATCGCCCGCCTTGACCGTGGCGCCGATGCGGATGATGCCGCTCTCGTCGAGGTCCTTGAGCGCCGTCTCCGAGACGTTCGGGATGTCGCGGGTGATCTCTTCCGGTCCCAGCTTGGTGTCGCGCGCCTCGATCTCGAACTCCTCGATGTGGATCGAGGTGTAGTAGTCCTCGCGGACCAGCTTCTCCGAGATGAGGATCGCGTCCTCGAAGTTGTAACCGCGCCAGGGCATGAACGCCACCAGGACGTTGCGGCCCAGGGCCAGCTCGCCGGCCTCGGTGCACGGGCCGTCGGCCAGCACGTCGCCCTTCTTCACCCGGATCCCCTCCTCGACCACCGGCTTCTGGGTGATGCAGGTGTTCTGGTTCGAACGCCGGAACTTGATCAGCTGGTAGATGTCGGCGCCGAACTCCTTGGCCTCGCCGGTGTCGATGTCCTCGCCCTCGACGCGGACGATGATGCGCTCGGCGTCGACCGAGTCGACGATGCCGCCCCGCTTGCAGAGGACGACCGCGCCCGAGTCCTGGGCCACGATGGCTTCGAGACCCGTGCCGACGATCGGCGACTCACTGCGCAGCAGGGGAACGGCCTGGCGCTGCATGTTCGAGCCCATGAGCGCGCGGTTGGCGTCGTCGTTTTCGAGGAACGGGATGAGCGCCGCGGCGACCGACACCAGCTGCTTGGGGCTGATGTCCATGTAGTCGATGCGGTCCCGCTCGACGGTCACGAAGTCGCCGCCGGCCCGCGCGACCACCCGGTCGTGGACCAGGTTGCCCCGCTCGTCGACCTTGGCGTTGGCCTGGGCGACGATGTACTTCTCCTCCTCCCAGGCCGAGAGGTAGAAGGCGTAGGGCTCGGCCTCCATCTTGCGCTTGCCCGCCTTCCCCAGCCGCTTGTTCTCCTCGTCGAGCTCGTCCGAGGTGACGATCTGGCCCAGGCGCAGCGCTCCGTCGCCCAGCTTGGCGATCCGGAAATGGTCGAGCACGCGGCCGTTCTCGACCTTCTTGTACGGGCTCTCGATGAACCCGTAGTCGTTGATCCGGGCGTAGGTGGCGAGCGACGAGATGAGGCCGATGTTCGGGCCTTCCGGCGTCTCGATCGGGCAGATGCGGCCGTAGTGCGTGGCGTGGACGTCGCGCACCTCGAACCCCGCCCGCTCGCGCGACAGGCCGCCCGGTCCCAGGGCGGACAGCCGCCGCTTGTGGGTGACCTCGGAGAGCGGGTTCGTCTGGTCCATGAACTGCGACAGCTGCGACGAGCCGAAGAACTCCTTGATCGCCGCGATCACCGGCTTCGAGTTGATGAGGTCGTGCGGCATCGCCGAGTCGATGTCCTGGTGGACCGACATCTTCTCCTTGATCGCCCGCTCCATGCGCACGAGGCCGATCCTGAACTGGTTCTCCAGCAGCTCGCCCACCGCGCGGACGCGGCGGTTGCCCAGGTTGTCGATGTCGTCGACCCGGCCGGCGTCCTTCTGCAGACGCAGCAGGTACTCGATGACGCGGAAGAAGTCGTCCGCCGAGAGGGTCTTCTGGTCGACCGGCACCTCGGTGTCGAGCTTGATGTTGAACTTGAAGCGGCCGACCCGCGAGAAGTCGTAGCGCTTGGCGTCGAAGAACATGCCGTAGAAGAGCGAACGGGCGCTCTCCAGGGTCGGCGGATCACCCGGGCGCATGCGCCGGTAGATCTCGATCAGCGCCTCCTTCGAGCTCTTGGTGTTGTCCTTGGCAAGCGTGTTCGAGAGCGTCGCCCCGGTCAGCTCCCAGTCGGGGAAGAAGACCTGGATGGGGGTGGAGCTCCGCCCCTCGGTGCGGTCCGCCAGGTCCTCGGGGACCAGCTCGTTGGCCTCGAACATCACCTCGCCGGTGTCGAGGTCGACGACGTCGGCGATGAAGAAGGCGCGGTCCAGGTCCTCGGCGTCGACCTGGAAGGCCAGGGTCTGACCGGTGTCCAACTTGCCGATGTGCTCCTTGCCGAGCGAGATGCCGGCGAAGATCGGGTACGCCTCGCGGCGGCCGCGGCTCTGCCGGTCCTTCAACCGCTCGGGGTCGAGCACCTTGGGCGGGACGTGCAGGGTGAACTTGCCGTCGCCCTCCGGGGTCAGGCCCACGGGGATGTAGAACTGGCGCAGGATCGACTCGTCGCTTTCGAGCCCCAGGGCGCGCAGGAAGACGGTGCCATGGAACTTGCGCTTGCGGTCGATGCGGACCGACAGGATGTCCTTCTGGTCGTACTCGAACTCCACCCAGGAGCCGCGGTACGGGATGATTTTGGCGAGGAAGGCGCGCGCCGCCTCCTTGGTGAAGAAGACGCCCGGGCTCCGGTGGAGCTGGGAGACGATGACCCGCTCGGTGCCGTTGATGACGAACGTGCCGTTGTCGGTCATCAGCGGGATGTCGCCGAAGTAGACCTCCTCCTCCTTGGCGTCGCGCATCATGCGGGCGCCGGTCTCCGGGTCCTTGTCGTAGACGAAGAGCCGGAAGGTGACCTTCAGGGGCACGGCGAAGGTCATGCCGCGCTCCTGGCAGTCGGAGATCGAGTACTTGAGCTGCAGGTCGACCGGGTTGCCGCAGATGTCGCACTTGGTGACCCGGTTCTTGTTGACGAAACCGCACTCGGTGCAGGTGACCGTCTCCTCGTGCGGATGGTCGGTCATGATCTTCGCGCCGCAGTTGGTGCAGGTCATCCGCAGATATTCCAGGCCCTTCAGCTCTCCGCACTTGCACTGCCAGTCGCCGATCGAGTACTTGACGAAGTCGAGCGAGCAGGTCTCCCGGAAGTCCGAGAAGGGGAAGATGCTCGTGAAGACCGACTGCAGGCCCTGGTTCGCCCGCTCTTCCGGCAAGAGATTCATCTGCAGAAAGCGCTCGTAGGACCTCCGCTGGACGTCGATGAGGTTCGGAATCGGCAGCGACGTCGTGATGCGGGAGAAATCTTTGCGCTGGCCATTGCGCTGAATGAGGGATTTATCCATAGAATGGTCCTTGCGGTCTCCTCGTACGGTGTGGGCCTCGCGGCCTTGAAGATGCGGCTGGTCGACTACCATGGGCATGCGACTGCATGGGGCGGCCCCTCGCTTCCGCGCCGAAGCAAGCGACACCATGCCCGTCCCGCCACCTCCGTGGCAGGTCTCCGGGCATGGTTGGTAACAGCCGGAGCGCCCGATTTATGCCAGGATGGGACGGTTGGGCGCCGAAATGCGCCATCCTGGTAGGGTCGATCCTCGTAGGTATTCTCGTAAAAGCGCTCGTAAATCGGCTCCTCGCCCCACCCCTACTTGAGCTCGACCTTCGCCCCGGCCTCTTCGAACTTCTTCTTGATCGACTCCGCCTCGTCCTTGGTGACGCCTTCCTTGATGGTGGCCGGGGCCGACTCCACCAGGTCCTTGGCCTCCTTCAAACCGAGGCTCGTCACCTCGCGCACCGCCTTGATGACGTTGATCTTCTTGTCGCCGATGTCTTTGAGGACGACGTCGAACTCGGTCTTCTCCTCGACCGGCGCGGCGATGGCGGCCCCGCCCCCGGCCGGCATGGCGACGGCGGCGGCGGCCGCCGAGACGCCGTAATGCTCCTCGAGCGCCTTGACGAGGCCGTTCAGCTCGAGCACCGTCATCTGGTCGATCTGCTGGATGAAATCTTGGGTCGCGATTGCCATGGTCTCCTCTCCTTCGAGGGCTGCGGACTCGTGAGTCCGGAATTTTGTCGTCTCTTCTCGGGCCGGAGCCCTGTTCTCCGTCTTTACTGCGTGGGGGCTTCCACCGGTGCGGCTTCCGCCTCCGGTTCGCCCTCCCCCTTCTTCTTGCCGATCTGGTCCAGAACCGTGACGAAGCTCTGCGGCACCGCCGCCAGGACCCGGACGAAGCGGACGATCGGCGACTGCAGGAGGAAGAGGAGCTTGGCGATCAGGTCCTCCCGGCTCGGCAGCTGTGCGATCTCCTTGATCTGCCCGGCGGGGATCGTCCGGCTCTCCACCAGGCCGGCCTTGAACTGGATCGCCGGCACGTCCTTGGCGAAGTCGGTCAGCGCCTTGGCCAGCGCCACCGGGTCCTTGCTGCTGTAGACCACGGCGGTGGGGCCGATGAAGTGCTCCTTCAATTCTCCCAAGGCCTTGCCGTCGATGGCGCGCAGGGCCAGGGTGTTCTTCACCACCTCGTAGTAGCCGCCGCTCTGGCGCACCTTGTCGCGCAGGGCGGTCACCTGCGGCACCGTGATCCCCTGATAGCTCAGGAGGAAGGCGTGCGGCGCCGCGGCGAGGCCGTTCGTATAGTCGTCGACGAGCTGCTCTTTGTCGCTCTTGGTCAGGGGCATCGCAAAATTCCTCTCTAGCTCTCCGGGGTCGCCGCGGTCAACAGCGCCTCGTCCACCTTGATCCCGGGACCCATGGTGGAGGAGAGCGCGACCGACTTCACGAACTTGCCCTTGGCGGCAGAAGGCTTGGCCTTGATCACGGCGCCGATCAGGGCGTCGGCGTTCTCCTTCAGGCGGTCGGTGCCGAAGGAGAGCTTGCCGACCGGCGCGTGGATGATCCCCGTCTTGTCGACGCGGAACTCCACTTTGCCGGCCTTGATCTCCGCAACCGCCTTGGCGACGTCGAAGCTGACCGTGCCGGCCTTCGGGTTGGGCATCAGGCCGCGGGGACCGAGCACCTTGCCCAGGCGTCCCACGACCCGCATCATGTCGGGGGTCGAAACGACGGCGTCGAAATCCAGCCAGCCGCCCTCGATCTTCTTCGCCATGTCGTCGCCGCCGACGAAGTCCGCCCCGGCCTCCTCGGCCTCGCGGATCTTCTCGCCGCTCGCGAAGACGAGGACGCGGGCAGTCTTGCCGAGGCCGTGCGGCAGGACCACCGTGCCGCGGACCATCTGGTCGGCGTGCTTGGGGTCGACCCCCAGGCGCAGCGCGATCTCCACCGTCTCGTCGAACTTGACGAACGAGGCGGCCTTCGCCAGCTCGAGCGCGTCGTGCAGCGAGTAGGGCCGGAGCTCGACCTTGGCCGTCGCCTGCGTGAATTTCTTTCCGTGCTTCGCCACCGTCTCTCTCCTTCCTACCAGCGTCTACGCGATTTCCAGGCCCATGGAGCGGGCCGTGCCCTCGATGATGCGGACCGCCGCCTCCAGGCTCGCGGCATTGAGGTCCGGCAGCTTGGTCTTGGCGATCTCCTCGACCTGCGCCGCCGTCACCTGGCCGACCTTCTTCTTGTTCGGCTCGCCCGACCCCTTCTCCACCCCCGCCGCCTTGCGCAGCAGCACGGCCGCCGGCGGCGTCTTGGTGATGAAGGTGTAGCTGCGATCGGAAAAGACGGTGACCACGACCGGGATGATCATGCCCGGCTGCCCCTGGGTGCGGGCGTTGAAGTTCTTGCAGAAGTCCATGATGTTGACTCCCGCCTGGCCCAGAGCCGGGCCGACCGGCGGAGCCGGCGTCGCCGCTCCGGCCGGGATCTGCAGCTTGACCATCCCCGTGATTTTCTTCGCCATCGCGCAATCCTCTCTAGATCTTCTGCACCTGCGAGAAGTCCAGCTCGACCGGCGTCTGCCGGCCGAAGATGGTGACCATCACCTTGAGCGTGTTGCGGTCCAGGTTGACCTCGTCGACCACGCCGGTGAAGTTGTTGAACGGCCCATCGGTGATGCGCACCGGCTCGGCCTTCTCGAACACGTACTTCGGCTTCGGCTTCTCCTTGGCGGTGACCACCTGCTCCAGGATCTGGTCGACCTCGGTCTGGGAGAGCGGCGTCGGCTTCTTGCCGGTGCCCACGAAGCCGGTCACCTTCGGGGTGTTCTTCACCACGTGCCAGGCAGCGTCGGACATCTCCATCTCGACCAGGATGTAGCCGGGGAAGAACTTGCGCTGCGTCTCGCGCTTCTTCCCCCCCTTGTACTCGACCACGGTCTCGGTCGGGATGCGGATCTCGCCGAACGCTCCGCCCATGCCGAGCGCCTCGGCGCGCTGCCGGAGGGTCTCCTTCACCCGCTCCTCGAAACCGGAGTAGGTGTGGACGATGTACCACTTGCGCTCGGTCGTCGTCGTCGTTTCCGTCATTCCAACCTCTAGAGCTTGTTGATGATCCACTCGTAGCCGCGAGCGATGAGGATGTCCGCGAACCAGAGATAGAAGGCGAAGATGAAGCTGACGACGATGACGATGATCGTCGTCGCCATCACTTCCTCGCGCGGCGGGAAGGAGACCTTCTTCATCTCCGTCTTGGTCTCGCCCAGGAACTCCACCCCACGCCCCCAGTGCCCGGCGCTGTAGAGCCAGTACCCCAGGCCGGCCAGGGCGGCGACGACAACCAACACTATGATCCAACCCATCTCGTTTATCCCCTCGTGCCCTCGTGCGGCTCGAAAGTTTGGCAGGCCAGGAGGGATTCGAACCCCCAACCCTCGGTTTTGGAGACCGATGCTCTACCAGTTCGAGCTACTGGCCTGTGTACCTTCTTCCTCTACTGGACCTTCCTCTACTTGACGATGTCCGTCACGGTGCCGGCGCCGACCGTCCGACCACCCTCGCGGATGGCGAAGCGCACGCCCTTCTCCATCGCGATCGGCGCGATCAGCGTCACTTCCAGGCTCACGTTGTCGCCCGGCATCACCATCTCCGTACCCTCCGGCAGCTTCGCCACCCCCGTCACGTCCGTCGTGCGGAAGTAGAACTGCGGCCGGTACCCGTTGAAGAACGGCGTGTGACGGCCGCCCTCCTCCTTGGTCAGGATGTAGACCTCGCCCTTGAACACCGTGTGCGGCGTGATCGAGCCCGGCTTCGCCAGCACCTGACCGCGCTCCACGTCGTCCTTCTTGGTGCCGCGGAGCAGTACCCCGATGTTGTCGCCCGCCTGACCCTGGTCGAGCAGCTTCTTGAACATCTCGACGCCGGTCACGATCGTCTTCACCGTCGGACGGATGCCGATGATCTCCACCTCGTCGCCGACCTTGACGATCCCGCGCTCCACCCGACCCGTCACCACCGTACCGCGGCCGGAGATCGAGAAGATGTCCTCGATCGGCATCAGGAAGTCCTTGTCGATCGCCCGCTCCGGCACCGGAATGTAGGTGTCGACCGCGTCGATCAGCTCGATGATCTTCTTGCCCCACTCGTCGTCCGCCTTGCCGCTCTCCAGCGCCTTGAGCGCCGAGCCGCGGATGATCGGGATGTCGTCGCCGGGGAAGTCGTAGGAGGTCAACAGCTCCCGGAGCTCCAGCTCGACCAGGTCGAGCAGCTCCGGGTCGTCCACCATGTCGCACTTGTTCATGAAGACCACCATGTAGGGCACGCCCACCTGCCGCGACAGCAGGATGTGCTCCCGCGTCTGCGGCATCGGGCCGTCCGCCGCCGACACCACGAGGATCGCACCGTCCATCTGCGCCGCCCCGGTGATCATGTTCTTCACGTAGTCGGCGTGGCCCGGGCAGTCGACGTGCGCGTAGTGGCGCTTCTCGCTCTGGTACTCGACGTGCGCCGTCGCGATCGTGATCCCGCGCTCCCGCTCCTCGGGCGCCTTGTCGATCTGGTCGAAGGCGACGAAGCTCGCGAGGCCCTTCCCGGCCAGCACCTTGGTGATCGCCGCGGTCAG
>DASQPA010000165.1:0-11783 GCA_035644215.1 Thermoanaerobaculia bacterium | reverse complement strand
CCTCCGCCTGCCGGTGATCGACGGCGAGCTGATCGCGCATTGGGAGGAGAGCCTCTGCGCCCTGCCGGAGATCCGCGAGGCCGCGGTCGTCGTCCGGGAGACCGCCGACACCCTGCCGCCACTCCACTTCGACGACCTCCTGCCCGGCTGGAAGTCGATCGCCGCAGGATCGGCCGGCACCGCCGACGCCGCACCGGCCGACGAGACCACGGCCGGAGGCGCCGCCACGGCTCCTGGGGCTCCGGGAGTCCCGGCGATCGCCCACGGACGACCGGCGCTCGCGCTGCCGACCGGCGCTCCGGTCACCCTGCCGGAGGCCCTGGAGCGCGCTGCCCGCGAGCACCCGGAAAACGGCATCACCTATCTCCGCTCCGACGGCTCGGCAGCCTGCCAAACTTATCCCGAGCTGCTCGAAGCCTCCCAACGCCTCCTCGCCGGGCTGCGCGAGCTCGGCCTCAAGCCCCAGGACAAGCTACTCTTCCAACTCCCCGATCTCGCCGACTTCGTCGTCGCCTTCTGGGCCGCCATGCTCGGTGGATTCGTCCCCGTGCCCCTGTCCATCCCTCCCACCTACGAGCAGGCCAACTCCGCGCTCGACAAGCTCGCCAATGCCTGGCGGATGCTCGACCGCCCCTGGATTCTCTGTGGCCGTGAAACCCTCCCCGCCGTGCATTCCTTGTCCGACCTGCTCGATCTAGACGGGCTCCGGGTCGCGGCGGTCGACGACCTCCAGCGCGCCGCGCCGGACCGCGAGCCCCACCCCTGCCGGCCGGACGATCTCGCCCTCCTGCTCCTGACCTCCGGCAGTACCGGCATGCCCAAGGCGGTCACCCAGACCCATCGCGCCCTGCTCATCCGCTCCGCCGCGACCGCGCGGCACAACGGCTTCACCCCCGAGGACGTCTCGCTCAACTGGATGCCCTTGGACCACGTCGGCGGCATCGTCATGTTCAACCTGCGCGACGTCTACGTCGGCTGCCGCCAGGTCCACGCCCCCACCGCCGCCGTGCTTGCCGGTCCCCTGCTCTGGCTCGACTGGATGGAACGCTTCCGGGCCACCGCCACCTGGGCCCCCAATTTCGCCTTCGGCCTGGTCAACGATCGCGCCGGAGAGATCGCCCGCCGCCGCTGGGACCTCTCGTCCATGCGCTTCATCTTGAACGCCGGCGAGGCCATCGTCGCCAAAACAGCGCGGACCTTCCTTTCCCTGCTCGCCCCGCACGGACTGCCGGCGACCGCGATGAAACCGGCCTGGGGAATGTCGGAGACCTGCTCGGCCATCACCTTCTCCCACGACTTCACCCTCGACTCGACCCACGACGCCGACTCCTTCGTCGAGGTGGGCGTCCCCATCCCCGAGGCCGCGGTCCGCATCGTCGACGCCGACCACCACGTCGTCCCGGAGGGCACGATCGGCCACCTCCAGGTCCAGGGACCGATGATCACCACCGGCTACTACCGCCGCCCCGAGCTCAACGGCGAGGTCTTCGCTCCCGGCGGCTGGTTCGATACCGGCGACCTGGGCGTCTTGAGAAACGGTCAGCTCAGCATCACCGGACGCGCCAAGGACGTCATCATCGTCCGCGGCGTCAACTACTACAGCCACGAAATCGAGGCGGTGATCGAGGAGATCCCCGACGTCGAGGTCTCCTTCACCGCCGCCTGCCCGGTACGCCCACCCGGCAGCGACACCGACGAGCTGGCGATCTTCTTCCACACCCCAAGCGAGGACTGGGAGCGCCGGATCGAGCTGATCCGCGAGATCCGCAATCGGGTCGCCGAAAAAAGCGGGGTGAACCCCACCTACGTGATCCCCATGGCGCGCGAGGAGATCCCCAAGACCGCCATCGGCAAGATCCAGCGCCCGCATCTGCGCCAGCAGCTCGAGGCCGGCCAGCTCCAGGACGTGCTCAAGCGCATCGACCTCCTGACCGGCAGCGCCCGCACCCTCCCGGCCTGGTTCTATGAGCGGGTCTGGCGCCCCAGGGAGCCGTCGGCCCGGCCGGCGGCCCGGCCGGCGGGCCGCTGGTTGATCTTCCTCGACCCGCACGGGTTGGGTGCCGATCTCTGCCGCCGGCTGGAACGCCAGGGCCATACCTGCATCACGGTCGAGATCGCCGGGGAGTACCGCCAGATCGACGCCCGGCGCTTCGTTCTCGACCCTGGCCAGGCCGAACACTATCGACGCCTGCTGCAGTCGTTGGCCTCCCCCGAAGACCCGGTCGAACGGGTCGTCCACCTGTGGACCTCGGGGGAGCGCGCCGACAAGATCGACAGCCTGGAGGCGCTCGAACGAGCGCAGGGGCGGGGAGTTTACAGTGTCCTCTTCCTCGTCCAGGCGCTGGTCGAGGCCCAGGGCGAGGAGCGGGCGGTCGAGCTCGCAGTGGTGTCGAGTCGGGCTCAGCTCACCGGTCCGAGCGACCGGCTCGCTGCCGCCGGCGCCTGTCTGCCGGGCCTGCTCAAGACCATCCCGCTGGAGCTGCCGGCGATCCACTGTCGGCATATCGACCTCGAGCTCGGCCGGGCGGAGGCCGACGGCTGGCGCCTGCTCGGCGAGCTCGACCTGCCCACAGCCGAGGCGGAGGTCGCCTACCGCGACGGACGGCGGCTCGTCCCGGTCCTCACCCGCGCCGATATCGGGCAGAAGGAGAGAGGCGGACCGGCGATCACGCCCGGTGGTCTCTACCTGGTGACGGGAGGTCTGGGCGGTATCGGCAGCCGCCTCGCCCAGCTCCTGCACCGCTCGTTCGGCGCCCGCCTCCTGCTCGTCGGCCGTACCGCGCTGCCCGAGCCTGCCGCGTGGGCGCGCTGTCTGGCGGACGGACAAACGGTGCTCGCCCGGCGAATCAGCGCCCACATGGCGCTCGCAAGGGCGGGTGCGGAATTCCTCTATCGCGCCGTCGACGTGGTGGATGGAGCGGGCCTCGAGCAGGCGGTGGCCGAAGCCGAGGCGACCTGGCAGCGCCCCTTGGACGGGATCTTTCATCTCGCCGGGATTCTCGACGAAAGCGACCTGGAGGATCACTGGACCGTATCCGAGCGGCACCGGGTGGCGGCCGAGACCCGGGAGACCCTCGCCCGGATGCTCGCCCCCAAAGTCCAGGGCACCTGGACCCTCGGCCGGCTGCTGGTCGAGCGCCCGACGGCGCTCTTCGTCGCGTTCTCTTCCGTCAACAGCCTCTTCGGTGGCTCGACCTTCAGCGCCTATGCGGCGGCCAACAGCTTCGTCGACGCCTGGACGCTCGACCGGCGGTACCGCGGCCGGCCGGCCCAGTGCTTCAACTGGACGATGTGGGACGACCTCGGCATGAGCCGGGGGAACCCGGCCTTCGCGCGCGACGCGGCGCGTGCCGCCGGCTATCACGTCCTGTCGCCCGAGCGCGGTTTTTTCTCACTTCTGGCCGGTCTGGAATACGGAGCGGCCCAACTCGTCGTCGGCCTGGACGGCGACAACCGCCACTTGCGCCACCGCATCCTCACCGCGGCCTGCGAGCGCCAGGAGCTGGCCGCCTTCTTCACCGGGCCGGCAGAGGCCGGCCGTCTGCAAGAGCTGTCCGTCAAGGATCGCTTCGGCACCCCGAGCGCCAGTCGTTTCCGGCGCCTGGCCGAGATGCCGCGTACCACAGCCGGCGACGTCGACCGCGAGCGGCTGATCGTCCTGGTCGAGAAGGAGAGGAAGACCGGTCCCGCCGAGCGGGCGGCACCGCAAAACGAGATCGAACGCCAGCTGGCAGAGATCTGGCAACAGGTCCTGGGGACCCCATCGCCGGTCGGTACCCACGACAACTTCTTCCACCTGGGTGGGGATTCGATCCTGAGCATCCAGGTCCTCGCCCGGGCCGCCGAGAAGGGCCTGCGCTTGACCCCCAAACAGATCTTTCAGCACCCGACGATCGCCGAGCTGGCGGCGGTGGTCGAGCTCACCGGGCCGCGCGCGGCCGAGCAGGAGCTGGTCACCGGAGAGGTGCCGCTGACGCCGATCCAACGCTGGTTCTTCGAGCAGGACCTGCCCGAGCCGCATCACTTCAACATGGCGCTGCTGCTCACGGCGCTCCAGCCGCTCGACGGCGAGCTGCTGGAGCGCGCATTCGCTCACCTCGCGCTGCACCACGACGCTTTGCGGATGCGCTACCGGCGGCTGGGAGACGGTTGGCAGCAGGTCAACGCCGGGACAGAGGAACGGCGGTGGGCGAGCGTCGTCACTCTGGCGGACGAGCCGCCAGCGGAGCAGCAGAGGGCGATCACGACCCACGCCGGAAGATTGCAAGCCAGCCTGAGCCTCACCGACGGTCCGCTCCTGCGGGTGACCTACTTCGACCTCGGTCCAGGAGAGCCGGGCCGCCTGCTCATCGTCGTCCATCACCTCGTGATCGACGGCGTGGCGTGGCGGATCCTGCTCCATGATTTGCAGGTTGCATACGGCCAGCTGCGGGCCGGGAACGAAGTCCGCCTGGCGCCGAAGACGACCTCTTTCCAACACTGGTCCATGCGATTGAACGAGATCGGCCGGTCCGCTGACTGGACCGCCGAGGAGTCGTACTGGCTGGCGGAGCCCCGGCCCCGGATCTCCAGCCTGCCGGTGGACTCGGGTGACGGGGAGAACACCGAGGGCTCAGCGCACCGAAGTACCGTCCACCTCGACGCGGAGGAGACCCGGGCGTTGCTCCAGGAAGTACCCAAGGCCTACCGCACCCAGATCAACGACGTCCTGCTCACCGCGCTCGCCCAGGTGTTGACCGCCTGGACGAGCGCGCGAGCCGTGCTGGTCGACCTTGAGGGGCATGGGCGCGAAGAGCTCTTCGACGACGTCGACCTGTCGCGCACGGTGGGCTGGTTCACCACGCTGTTCCCGATGCTTCTGGAGCTCGCCCCCGACACCCCGCCCGGTGCGGCCCTGAAGTCGGTCAAGGAGCAGCTGCGCGCCGTCCCGCAACGCGGCATTGGCTATGGCCTGCTGCGCTACCGTGGCGACGAGGTGGCGGCGGCGCTCGCGCGCCTGCCCCCGGCCGAGGTGAGCTTCAACTACTTGGGGCAAATCGATCAGGTCCTCGCGCAGTCGGAGACATTCGCCGCGGGG
Organism: Thermoanaerobaculia bacterium; assembly: GCA_035644215.1. GTDB lineage: Bacteria > Acidobacteriota > Thermoanaerobaculia > Multivoradales > UBA5704 > DASQPA01. Next base: position 6,706 of record DASQPA010000165.1, on the reverse strand, counting down.
CGCGAGCCAATCGGCGATTTCAGCAGCCCGGCGGGGAAGCGCCGGCATCGCCTGGACGTCGTCGCTCACGTGATGGAGGGCTGTCTCGAGGTCGGCTGGATCTACAGCCGGAACGTGCACCGCGATGCCACCGTCGAGCGCCTGGCTCAAGACTTCATCGCGGCACTGCGCACGCTCATCGATCACTGCCTGACGAGCGCGACCGGTGGCGCCACACCGTCAGACTTCCCGCTCGCCCGTCTCGACCAGGGGCAGGTCGACCGGTTGATCGGCGGCGAGCGCGACGTCGCGGACGTCTATCCGCTCTCGTCCACGCAGCAGGGCATGCTCTTCCATGCTCTCTACAGCCCTGAGTCGGCGATGTACTTCGACCAGGCGAGCTGGAAGTTGAAAGGCGCGCTCGACGTCGCTTCCTTAGCAGAGGCTTGGCGTATGGTGATCGACCGTCACGCCATCCTGCGCACCGGCTTCGTCTGGCTTGACCTCGACCGTCCCCTCCAGGTCGTGCGCCAACGGGTCGACCTGCCGCTGCGGCTAGAGGACTGGCGGCAGATGCCCGCCGACGAGTCCAGGCTCGCGGCTCTCCTCGCACACGACCGCGAGCTCGGTTTCGATCTCGGCCAAGCGCCGCTGATGCGCCTGAAGCTGGTCCGACTGGAGGCCGATCACTATCACTTGGTATGGACCCGTCACCATATTCTGCTCGACGGCTGGACTCAGGCCATCGTGCTCAAGGAGGTCTTCGCCTGCTACGAGGCCAGACGGCACAGCCGGCCGCCCGAGCTCGGGCGGCCGATCCCTTACCGCGACTACGTCGCCTGGCTGGAACGCCAGAACCTGGAGGAGGCCGAGAGTTACTGGCGCCGGACGCTGGCTGGATTCACCACCGCCACCCGTCTGATGGAGCTGGGCCAGCGCGAGAGCGCCGCCCTGCCGGGTGAAGAGTGCGACGCGGAATTGCACCGGCTCTCGCCGGACCTGACGGCCCGGCTGCAGATGCAGGCTCAACGCCATCGGTTGACGCTCAACACTCTGGTGCAGGGGGCTTGGGGCCGGCTGCTCTGCTGTTACAGCGGCGAGGAAGACGTGGTGTTCGGTTCCACCTTCGCCGGCCGGCCCGCTGATCTCCCCGGCGTCGAGTCGATGGTCGGGCTGTTCATCAACACCTTGCCGGTGCGCATGACGGTGCCGGACCAGGAGCCGCTGCTCGTCTGGCTGCAAAGGCTGCAAGAGCAACAGATCGAGCGGCGCCAGTATGAACACACTCCGCTCACCCAGGTGCAGAGGTGGAGCGAGATCCCTCCAGGGCAACTGCTCTTCGAGAGCCTCTACGTCTTCGAAAATTTTCCGGTCGATGCCTCGCTGGGCAAAGGAGTCGGTGGCCTGGAGGTCGAGGCGGTCGAGACCGCCGTGCGGACCAACTACCCGCTCACCCTGGTCGCCGTCCCCGGTGACGAGTTGGCGCTGCGGACGTACTTTGATGCCACCCGCGTTGACGGACAGAAGGTGAGGCGTCTGCTCGGACATCTTTCGACTTTCCTCGCGGGGGTCACCGAGGGACTCGAACGACGGATCGCAGACGTGCCGCTGCTGAGCGTCGAGGAGCGCCGCCAACTGGTGACGGAATGGAACGCTCTTGCTCCCGAGCACGACAGCGCCACCCCGATGGCGCGCAAAGTCGAGGCTCAGGTGGCACAGCACGGCGACAAGGCGGCGGTGATCCTTGGCACCGGACCAGGACGGCGGCAGCTCACCTACCGCGAGCTCGACCAGCGGAGCAACCGGTTGGCCCGTTTCCTGAGGCGGCGGAGCGTGGGACCGGACACCCTCGTCGGGGTCAGCCTGCCACCGTCCCCCGATCGCGTCGTGGCCCTCTTGGTATTCTCAAGGCGGGGGGCGCATTCGTCCCGCTCGCTCCAGGCCGGCGTGGCGCCGCCCTCCGAGCCATGGCGAAGCCGGCCTTCGTACTGAACGCCGAGCCGCCCGCGGAAGAGGGGGTGATCGTCCTCTCCGAGGTCCAGGAAGAGATCGACCGCGAGGACGATTTCAACCTGGAGGACCAGGCGCAACCCGAGAACCTGGCCGGCGTCGTTTTCGATGGCACCGGGCGCGGTCTCTTGGTGGAGCGCCGCCACCTTCTCAACCGGCTGGAACGGCTTCAGGACGAGATCGAGCTCAGGGAATCGGACGTCCTCCTGCACTCCGGAGGCGAGGACGCCGACTGGGAGATCTTTTGGACCCTGCTCCACGGTGGCTGCCTGGTGATGGGGGCTGATCCGACGCCGGCGGTGATCGGCGAGCACGGAGTGACCCTCCTGCGGCTGACTCCAAGCCGTCTGTCGGCGCTCCTGGCCGATCGCGAGGCTCCGCTCGACGGCCTGCGCGCGGTGTTGTGCGGCGGCGAGGCGCTGCGCTCCGGCCTGGCCGCGAGCTTCGCCGAGCGGTCGCCGGCGCGTTTGATCCACCTCTACTCTCCGCCCGAGGCGGCGGCCGAGGTCTGTTTTTACACGGTCTCCGCCCAGGAGAGCACGGACCCGGTACCGGTCGGCGACAGGTTCAACCTCTCGGTCCTCCTCCTCGACTCCGCTCTGCAGCTGGTGTCCCCGGGGCTGCCGGGCGAGATCCACCTCGCCGCCCCAGAGCTGCCGCGCGGCTTCCTGGCCGATCCCTGCGCCACCGCCCTCTCGTTCGTCCCCGACCCGTTCGCCGAGGAGCCGGGCCGCCGGCGGCTGCGTACCGGCGACCTAGGACGCCGGCTCTCCGACGGTGCGCTGGCCTTGGCTGGAACCACCGGCAGGCAGGCCTGGATCGGCGGCTGTCGCTTGGACCTCGGCGCGATCGAGGCCGAGCTCCTCGCGGAGCCCGCGGTCGCAGAGGCGGCCGTCCTGGTCCGGGAAACGACGGCGGCGACGCAGCAGCTCGTGGCCTATCTGGCGGTGTCCGGAGCGTGGGTGCCGGAACGCTATGCCGAGCGGGTACGCCAACGCTGGCCGGACGAGCTCCTGCCGTCCATCTGGATTCCCTTGAGCCGGCTGCCCCTCACTCCCGCGGGACGGCTCGATGAGCCGGCTCTCCTCCGTCTGCCGGCGATCGACGGCGAGCTGACGATGCGCTGGGAGGAGAGCCTCTCTTCCCTGCCGGGCGTCGAGGATGCCGCCGTCCTCGTCGGGGAGACCTCCGAGGCTTTGCCTCCCTTCCATCTGGACGATCTTCTGCCCGGCTGGCGGTCGACCGCAACAGGATCGGGAGGAACGGACGGCGTCACGCCACCCATGCCCGCCCTGCAGGTGGCTTCCGCCGCCTCGGCCGTGTGCTACGGTCCGGCGCTCGTTCTGCCGGCCGACGCACCGAAGACCCTGGCGGGCGCCTTGGAGCGGGCTGCCCGCCTGCACCCGGAGCGCGGCGTCACCTATCTGGCGCCGGACGGCTCGAAAACCTTTCAGAGCTATCCGGAGCTGCTCCTCGCCGCTCAGCGGCTGCTCGCCGGGCTGCGCGAGCTCGGCCTCAAGCCGCGGGACAAGGTGCTCTTCCAGCTCGGTCAGCTGGACGATTTCGTCGTCGCCTTCTGGGCCTCGGTGCTGGGGGGGTTCGTGCCGGTGCCGCTCTCGATCGCGCCCTCCTACGAGCAGCCCAACTCCGCGCTCGACAAGCTGGCCAACGCCTGGCGCATGCTGGGTCAGCCCTTGATTCTCTGCAGCCGAGAGCTCCTCTCGGCGGTCCGCTCGCTCTCCGGCCTGCTGGGCCTCCCTGGCTTGCGGGCGGAAGCGGTCGACGCTCTCCGCCGGCACGAGCCGGACCGCGAGTGCCATACCTGCCGTGAGGATGATCTCGCCCTTCTGCTCCTCACCTCCGGCAGCACCGGGCTGCCGAAGGCCGTGATGCAAACCCATCAGGCCCTGCTCACGCGTTGTGCTTCGACGGCCCAGAACAACGACTTCACGCCCGAGGACGTTTCGCTCAACTGGATGCCTCTGGATCACGTGGGCGGGATCGTGATGTTCCACCTGCGCGACGTCTACGTCGGCTGCCGGCAGGTTCACGCGCCGATCACGGCGGTGCTCGAAGACCCCTTGCGCTGGCTCGATTGGATCGAGCGATTTCGGGCGACCGTCACCTGGGCGCCCAATTTCGCCTTCGGCCTGGTCAACGATCGGGCTGCGGAGATCGCCCGCAGGAGCTGGGACCTGTCCTCGATGCGCTTCATCCTCAACGCCGGAGAGGCCATCGTCGCCAAGACGGCGCGGACCTTCCTGCAGATCCTCGAGCCTCACGCCCTGCCGGGGACCGCGATGAAACCGGCTTGGGGGATGTCCGAGACCTGCTCGGCCATCACCTTCTCGCAGGACTTCACCCTCGCCTCGACCAGCAACACGGATTCTTTCGTGGAGGTCGGCAGCCCAGTGCCCGCGGCCGCGGTCCGCATCGTGGACGCCGAGAACCGGGTGGTCGCCGAAGGCACGATCGGCCGGCTGCAGGTCAAGGGCCCGATGATCACCGGCGGCTACTACCAGCGCCCCGAGCTCGACTCCGAGGTCTTCACCGCGGACGGCTGGTTCGACACCGGCGACCTGGGGGTCCTGCGGAACCATCGCCTTTCGATCACGGGTCGCGCGAAGGACGTCATCATCGTCCATGGCATCAACTACTACAGCCATGAGATCGAATCGGTGGTGGAAGAGGTTTCAGGTGTGGAGGTGTCCTACACCGCCGCCTGTCCGGTGCGCATGGCCGGCAGCGACACCGACGAGCTGGCGATCTTCTTCCATACCTCGGAGGAGGACTGGGAGCGACGGCTCAGCCTGATCGAGGAGATCCGCCAACGGGTAACCGAGAAGAGCGGGCTCAACCCTACTTATGTGATCCCGATGGCGCGCGAGGACATCCCCAAAACGGCCATCGGCAAGATCCAGCGGCCGCAGTTGCGCCAGCAGCTCGAGGCCGGGAAGCTTGCCGATGTCCTGAAGCGGATCGACCTCCTGACCGGTAGCCCCCGTACCCTGCCGGCGTGGTTCTATCGCCGGGTCTGGCGGCCGAGGGAGAGGGCACCGCGAACGGCGGTCCAGCCGGGGGGCCGCTGGCTGATCTTCCTCGATCCGCACGGACTGGGCGCCGATCTCTGCCGCCGCCTCGCGCGCCGCGGCCAGACCTCGATCGAAGTCGCCCTCGGCCCAGAGTACCGCCAGATCGACGCCCACCACTTCGTTCTCAATCCCGGCCAGGCCGACCACTACCGGTGGCTGCTGCAATCGCTCGTCTCCCGCCAGGAACCGATCGACCGCGTGGTGCATCTGTGGACCGCAGGCGATCCCGCAGCCGAGGTCGTCAGCCTGGAGACGCTGCGCCGAGCGCAAGAACGCGGAGTCCTGAGCGTGCTCTTCCTCGTCCAGGCGCTGGTCGAGGCCCGGGGCGATCGGCAACCGATGGAGCTCTCGTTGGTCTCTCGCCACGCTCAGGTCACTCAGCCGAGTGATCGCCTGTTGGGGGACGGCGCCAGCCTGCCGGGACTGCTCAAGACCATCCCGCTGGAGCTGCCCGCGATCCGCTGCCGCCACATTGACCTGGAGGTCGGTCGTGCGGAGGAAGACGGCCGACGCCTGCTCCGCGAGCTCGATCTGCCCGGGGGGGAAGCGGAGGTCGCCTACCGCGGCGAGCAGCGGCTCGTTCCGGTGCTCGTCCGGGCCGATCTCCTCCAGGAGGAGAGAGGGGAGATGCCGATCGTCCCCGGCGGGCTCTACCTGGTGACCGGCGGCCTGGGCGGCATCGGCAGCCGCCTCGCCCAATTCCTCCACCGATCCTTCGGCGCCCGGCTGCTCCTCGTGGGCCGAACCGCGCTGCCCGAGCCCGCGCAGTGGCCACTCCACCTGAGGGAAGCGCAGACACCGCTCGCCCGGAGGATCAGCGCCCATCTCGCGCTCGACAAGGCCGGCGTGGACTTCACTTACCGCGCGGTCGACGTGGTGGACCAAGACGGCCTGACGCGGGCGGTCGCCGAGGCCGAGGCGACCTGGGGGCGTCCCCTGGACGGGATCTTCCATCTCGCCGGTGCCGCCGGTGAGACCGACCTGGAAGAGCATTGGACGGTTGCCGAGCGGCACCAGGTGGCGACCGAGACCCGTCAAACCTTTGATCGAATATTCGCCTCCAAGGTTTACGGCACGTGGTCGCTCTGCCAGCTGTTGGTCGACCGGCCGCAGGTGCTCCTCGTCGCCTTCTCTTCCGTCAACAGCCTCTTCGGCGGCGCGACGTTCTGCGCCTACTCGGCGGCCAACAGTTTTCTCGACGCCTGCATCCTGCACCAGCACCAAGGTGGCCGCCGGGCCTATGGCTTCAACTGGGCGATGTGGGACGACCTCGGCATGAGCCGCGGCACCCCGGCCTTCGCACGCGACGCTGCTCACGCCGCCGGCTACCACATCCTGTCGCCCGAGCGCGGTTTCTACTCGCTGCTCGCCGGTCTGGAGCGTGCCGAGACCCAGCTCGTCGTCGGCCTGGACAGCGACAATCGCCACCTCCGCCATCACGTTCTCGCCACCGCGTGCGATCGCCAAAACCTGACCGCTTTCTTCACCGGGCCGGCAGAGACCGGCCGCCTGCAAGAGTTGGCGGTGCGGGACCGTTTCGGCAGCCCGAGCGCCTGCCAGCTGCACCGCTTGGCCGAGATGCCGCGAACCGCCGCCGGCGAAATCGACCGCGAGCGGCTGATCGC
>DASQPA010000164.1:0-29431 GCA_035644215.1 Thermoanaerobaculia bacterium | reverse complement strand
GCTCCCCCCAAGGCCGGCGGCCCCAAAAGTGGCGGCCCCGCCCTGCCGCTCCCCGCCGGCGCCGAGCGGGCGGCCCAGGCGATCAACCGGGGGAGCCTGGAGGCTCCCATCCGCTTCCTGGCCGACGACCGGCTCGAAGGGCGCGGCCCGGCGAGCCGGGGCGACGAGCTCGCCCGGCTCTATCTCCAGAGCAGCCTGGAGACCCTGGGCTATCAGCCCGGCGGCCCGAACGGCGGCTGGCAGCAGCCGTTCGACATGGTGGGCGTCCACGCCACCATGCCGGAGACCTGGACCTTCCAGGCCGGCTCCGAGACCGTCTCTCTCCAGCGCTCGGAGGACTACATCGCGGCCTCCGGAGTCGATCGCGAGCAGGCGGTCCTCGCCAACGCCCCCCTGGTCTTCGTGGGCTATGGCATCCAGGCGCCTGAGTACCAGTGGGACGACTTCAAGGGGATGGACCTGAAGGGCAAGGTCCTGGTGATGATGAACAACGATCCCGACTGGGATCCCAAGCTCTTCGAGGGCAAGCGCCGGCTCTACTACGGCCGCTGGACCTATAAGTACGAGAGCGCGGCGCGGCAGGGGGCGGCGGGGGTCATCATCCTCCATACCACTCCCTCGGCCGGCTATCCCTGGCAGGTGGTGCAGACCTCCTGGAGCGGTGAGCAGTTCGCCCTGCCGCCCACTCCGGGCGAGCCGCAGATCCAGATCAAGGGCTGGGCGACCGAGGCGGCCACCCGGCGGCTCCTCAAAGCCGCCGGCAAGGACCTGGACGAGCTCGTCAAGCAGGCGCGGAGCCGCGACTTCAAGCCGGTGCCTCTGGGGATCACCACCTCGCTCATCCTGAAGAACGAGGTCCGCAAGGTGAAGACGGCGAACGTCGCCGGGCTCCTCCCCGGGAGCGATCCCAAGCTCAAGGACGAGGTGGTGATCTTCAGCGCCCACCACGATCATCTGGGGATCGGCAATCCGGACAAGAACGGCGACAAAATCTACAACGGAGCGGTCGACAACGCCTCGGGCGACGCCACGGTGCTCGCCATCGCCAAGGCCTTCGCCGCCCTCCCCGAGCGGCCGCGCCGCTCGATTCTCATCCTCTTCGTGGCCGCCGAGGAGCAGGGCCTCCTGGGCTCGCAGTACTACGCCGAGCACCCCACCTTCCCCGCCGGCCGGATCGCCGCCAACATCAACTACGACAGTACCAACGTCTTGGGGAAAACGACCAACCTGACGTTCGTGGGCCTCGGCAAGTCGTCGCTCGACAAGATCGTCCAGACCCTCGCCGCGCGCCAGGGGCGCACCGTCGAGGACGACGCGTTCCCCGACCGCGGGCACTTCTACCGCTCCGACCAGTTCAACTTCGCGAAGATCGGCGTTCCCGCCATCTACCTGAACCCCGGCACCGACTATCGCGGCCGCTCCAAGGAATGGGGGAAAGAGCAGGCCGAGGAGTACGAGGCGCACCGCTACCACCAGCCGAGCGACGAGTTCGATCCGAAGTGGGACTACAGCGGCATGATCGAGGACGCCCAGCTCGGCTTCTTCGCCGGCCTGACCATCGCCCAGCAGACCGCCCTCCCCGCCTGGAACAAAGGCGACGAGTTCGAAGCCGCGCGCCTGAAGGCGCTGGCGGCGGTGGGCAAGGGGAAGGACGGGCGGGCGGGGCGGTAGGTTTGAGAAAGGAGCCCTCCGGGCGCGGACCGGGGGGCTTCAGTCTAATGTGCGGACGATCCGGAAGCCGGTGTAATCTGCTCGCTTGAAGCTCGGCAGCGAAGGCTTCCGGGCGCCGGATTCGCAGTGGGCTGCGCTCGCTTCGTGGCCACCGCCGCGCCGGACCCGCTCCGTACCTGTTGCGGGGCCGGTGGGGTCGACGACAGGGCCTGATGGGTAAGGGCCATACCAATCTTGAACCCACTCCCAGACATTGCCATGCATGTCATAGAGGCCCCAGTCGTTGGGCCTGAATCTGCCGGCGGGAGCGCGACGCGGATACCCATCTCCGGGTTCCGAGCTGTCGTGACAGTTTCCATAGAGAGGGAGCCGGGAAGGGTCTTTCCCGAAGCTGTAGGGTGTAGTGCTTCCAGCCCGAGCCGAGTATTCCCATTCAGCCTCGGAGGGCAGGCGGTAGATCTCCCTACCTTCGTGTTGATTGAGGGTACGGACGAAACGGTCCGCGTCGTCCCACGAGGCTGCGGCTGGCAGATCGTCGTTCGGCAATCGAGATAGATTGAGATTCCCGCTCATGACTTGGCGCCATTGGCGCTCGGTGACCTCGAACTGTCCCATGCAGAAGGGGCGTGTGATCGTGACTTCGTGAGGCGGGCTCTGATCCTTTTGGTTGGAGCCCATGGTGAATTGGCCGGGCTTTATCCTCCTAAAGCGGATGTCGGTCGCGGTTTGCGCTGGACACTCAGGGCTGGCCGGAACCCAGTCAAGAGGCCCGTCCGAGGGCGACCGCCGTATCAGGTTTACGACCATGATCGCCACTCCGATCAAAATCAAAATCGCGAGCCAAGCCCAGCGGCTAGCAAGCTTTCGTGGCGGAGCGAGACCGAACAGCTCCCCATCGGAATCCCGCGTAAACAACACGGGAGCGCCCCACTCGACGTGATCCTCGCTGCAGAACAGGGCGAGGCGTGCCGAGGAGAGAGAGACATCGATCGTCGCGCCTTCGGCGAGCACTCGATAGAACTTCTTCGCAAAGAACAGGGCCGCACGATCGGTGATCTGGAACTGCATCGCCACCACGGCCGGAACCCCTTTGCGGATCAGGTCCTGGGCCACGCCGGTGAAGGCATCCGAGAGGCCGTGCCGAGCTCCCTCACAGGCGTTGAGCACGACGAGACGAACTTGCCTGTCGTAGAGGAGAGCGCTGAAACGAGAGGCGTCGACCGGCGCCCCTTGCCCCTGCCCATTCTCGAAGATCAGCGTGCCGCTCTCGGCCTTGTTCTCGAAGGTGCCGTGCCCGATGAAGTGGAGGACGTGCCAGGTTCCCTGATGCAGCCGGTCGTGGAGGGCCTCGAAAGTCGGCGGCTCCAGCAGCTCGATTTCCGTTCGCCGGGATCGACGATGCCGTTTCAGGGTGGTACGAATGTGCTCCCACTCCTCCTCCCCCGCCAGAGCTGGGAGATCCTGCGGTCGGGGATGAATGACCAACACGTGGAGGGGCGGCTCGACCGGGCGAGGAGGAGTGGGCTCCGGGGTCTCCAGGTAGCGCACGATCGAGATCCGCCCTGTCTGGGCGAGGAACATCCCTCTCTCCCTGTCGTAGAGGTACTCCCACGGCAGACGGGAAAGCTCGGGGACGTCAGCCAGCCGCAGACGCAGCCGTAGCGGACGGCCCTCGGCTTGCGCTCGCACGCGGCTGGACTCAAATAGCCGGCCGATCCGATTCTTGAAGACGGCCTCAAAAAGTGCCGCACCGAAGGTCTTGGGATCATCCGGGGTGCCCACCGCTTCCGGCGGGCGCAGATGGCGGCGACCGCGGGAGTATCGGGCCTGGTTCGAACCAGGGATCGCAGCCGCCAGAGTAAAGGTCCCCGAGGCCCCACCGGACGGATAACCGCCGGCCCGGACCCGATACCGCGAAGGAGTGCCCTCTACCCAGAGGTCAAAGTGCGCGATGGGGCCTGCCGGCATCGCCGCAGTTCTACAGAGGAGGTGGCGAGGCGGCGAGCGTCCTCTTGGGCGCCATCCGGCCTCGCCCCTTGCGGCCCTGCGCCAGGAGATCGGCCAGCTGCAGCGTCTCGCGGGCGGCGCGAAAGGCCAGGGCGAGCGGCACCGCGTCCTCGGCCGTGGCGCAGGCGAGGGCGCCGAAGCGCTCGATCTCGACGGCTAAGGCCTGGCGCTGGCAGGCGAGCTCGGACCGGGAAGCCCGCAGCAGGGCCCGGGGCCTCGGCGTTCCCCGGCCCGCGACGACGAGCGCCCGCCGATAAGCCCGGGCCGCCGCCTCCGCCCGCGACCGGGCCAGGTCGAGATGAGAGCGCTCCACCTCCAGGCCCCGGCCACGAGCGCCGCTCATCGCGACACGGCCTCCTCCCGCTCCGGCCAGCGCCAGGGAGATCCCTCCGGAGCGCTCTCCGGGAAGCAGAGGACCCGGGCCTGTCGCGGCGGGGGCTCCTCGTCCAGGGCGGTCAGGAGATCGGGATCGGGGAAGATCCGCTCGGTGACGGGGCTGCCAAACCGGTGAACGACTGCGTGCGCCATCTTTACCTCCTCCGGACGACCTCGTGACCATCCAGTCCACTATCTAGACACCGGAAACATCCGGATGGTTTAGACGGACGAGCGACGGAATCTCCGCGGGCTCCAGGTTCAGTTCTGACGACGCTTGATTTTCACCTCCACCTGAGCGGTGACCCACTCCTCGCTGGGGACGCCAGACCACTCAGATGGCATCTGGGCAGTTAAATTTCGCTGAACTCCGCCACGCGTTCGAGGCGGGGCAAGTGGGGGTAGTTCCAGCCAGCGAAAGTCGGCGGGTCCAAACACTGCAAACACCTTGAGCAGGTGGGTCCCCTCAGCTATCCCGTCAGGAAGCTGGGCTTGGAAGGGCAGATCAAATGACCGTCGGGCATCAAGAGGGAAAAGATTCGCCCCACCATCTTCAGGAAGGATTTGGGTAATCTCCCAATCAGGCTGAAGATCGAGCACCGAGATGTTTAGGACAACGGTGGAGCGGTTCGAGATTCGCAAGAAGGTCCACTGTCCTACCTGCATCTCGACGCTCGCCCCTCTCGTGCCAGGCAGAGGATCCGGCCGCCCTGTGCGGTCGTAGACGTCTTGAACACCAAGCAGCTCGACTACGATCGAGCCTAATGGGGTCTTCTTGTTCGCAAGCTGCCACACTGCTTGGAATTTCACCAAATGAACAAGCCGCGCGACGACGTTAGCAGCCGCACCGGGAGCCCGGGCCAGGACGGGAGTCCCAAGATGGGGCACCGGCGCACCCAGGGAATCTTGGATCTCGATCTCGTGCAATTCGTTCACCGCCACCTGGAAATCCGACTGGGTGCCCTCCTCTGCTAGCCGGAGATACGAGGTTCCGGCGAGGAACTTCGCAACCGCTTCCAGCACCTCATTCTCAAGTTCTTCCTCGAATTGAGAGATCCGGTAGGCGAGGCTGACCGCGGTTCCGCAGTAGTTCGGGCCCGGGTCGAGTAGGACCGCCAGGCTCCCAGGCAGCAGGATGTCATGGGGAGGAGGAACCCCTCTCACCTCTGCCAGAGACTCCGTTCCGCCGTGCTGCACTACCTCGACCTCCGATAACTGCTCCCCTGGGTTCGCAAGATTGGCATCTGGAGGGTAGACAGCGAAGCGCGTGCCATCGAGCACCCCGTGCATCTTACCCGTGGTGAGTCGCAGGAGGCCGTTCTCGTCGGCGCCTAAGACGAGAACCCCGTGGGGACTCCTGGGTTGGCCACGTTCACACATCTCGTCCGAAACCCCCGCCTGTGCCCAGAACAGGGCGCTTGCTCTCGCCTACAATCATCGGCATCTGGCGGGGAAACTCGCTCTGCAATCGAGCCCGCAGCCGGTAGTAGAGCGTCTCGTAAGTCATAGCAGTGCCGGGTTCGGCAAGAGCGTTGAGCAGGAAGTGGGTGAGGACTCCGCTGCTCGCCTCCCTCTCGAAGTGGTATTCGATTGCCTTCTGCTGAGCGGTGCAGGCGGCAAGTAACACGCAGTTTCTGATCTCCGGGAACCACCCCGTGCCCGAACCTGAACCCTGGAAGGTCCACCCAGAGTGACAGCAATCAAGAACGAGCGTTATAAAGACGCCGCGGTCTGCCATGGCTCTTAGGGCTCGTCACGAAATAAGCATAGCACTTCGAGGATCTTTGTTGTATGATTCGGAGACAATGGACAGTGAAGGGGCGATTCGACGACGATTCGAGCTTCTCGATCCACATCTCGACGAGAGGACGCGTCGGCTGACAGCCGCTGCGGAGGCTGAAGCGATGGGGTTCGGAGGAGTCTCCGCCGTGGCGCGCGCGACGGGGGTATCTCGACTCCGAATCTACCGAGGTATCAAAGAACTCAAGGAGGCGTCTGAATCTCCTCTTGAGGGTCGCAGAATCCGGAGGCCGGGCGGAGGGCGCAAGAAGACGGTTGATACCGACCTGACGCTGAGGACGGATCTGGAGAATCTCGTGCAACCCACAGAGCGTGGGGAGCCAGAAAATCCTTTGCGGTGGACCTGCAAGAGCGTTCGTCGGCTCGCCAAGGAGTTGAAGGAGATGGGTCACCAGACGAGCCATCGCATGGTTGCAGAGCTCCTCCACGAGATGGGGTATAGCCTTCAGGCCAATAGCAAGACCCTGGAAGGCTCGAGTCATCCGGATCGTGACGCCCAGTTCGAGTACATCAACCGTCAAGCGCAAGAGCACCTTGCAGCGGTCGACCCCGTTATCTCGGTTGACACGAAAAAGAAAGAGCTGGTTGGCGATTTCAAGAATGGCGGGCGCGAGCTACGCCCTGAGGGTGAGCCTGAGAAGGTCAGGGTCCACGACTTTGTGATTCCGGAGCTGGGGCGCGCCATTCCCTATGGGGTGTACGACCTGGCGTCCAACAGCGGCTGGGTCAGCGTAGGCGTGGATCACGATACGTCGGCTTTTGCAGTCGAAACGGTGCGCCGCTGGTGGAAGTCAATGGGAAGCCAGAGGTATCCGCAGGCCAAGCGCTTACTGATTACAGCGGATGGTGGTGGCAGCAATGGGTCCCGAGTTCGGCTGTGGAAATGGAGCTTCAGAAGCTTGCCGACGAACTCGGGATACCGATCTCGGTGAGCCACTTTCCTCCAGGCACGAGCAAATGGAACAAGATCGAACACCGTCTTTTCGCCTTCATCAGCCAGAACTGGCGGGGCAAGCCGCTCATCAGCCACGAGGTCATTGTCAACCTCATCGCGGCGACAACTACCACAACAGGCCTGCAAGTTCGGGCGGAACTCGACACCGGTACGTATCCAGTGGGCCAGCAAGTCAGCGAGCAGGAAATAGCGGAGGTCAACATCAGCCATGACAGCTTTCATGGTGAGTGGAACTACACGATATCCCCGCGAGAGAAACTCGCAACTGAGATACTTATTTCGTGACGAGCCCTTAGGAAGGAATACACCTCGATATCCCGAAGATAGCGAGCGTCTGAGGCTCCGATATCAACAGGGACGAGAACTTCGTCGAAGCCATGAGACCCCTTCAGCTCTGGATAGGCAGTCTTCAAGCGATCTCCATGACCAGAGTAGTGAATGTAGACTTCGTCTCCCCGGCTGGCGCTTTCGGTAAGGCGCCGAAGAGCGGAAATGATGTTTTTGTAGGTCGGCCAAAGGTCTTGTGGTTCAGGCAGGGAACTGGGCCCGACATTGGAGGCTGTAAGCTTCAAGATCTGGTCTGATGCGATTCCTCGCCGAGTACGCAAGAACTCTTCGACCCGAAGCACGTCGCTGACACATCCCTCAAGAGTCGTTAAAGTTCTTCCATCCGGCAGTCTGTTATGGAGATAAGCATCAATCCCGATTAGCAGTGCATGCAAGTTGCTCATTGGCGACCATCATTTTACCTCCGCTAACCGTTCCCTGCCCAGCTCTCCAGACGGAATGCCTCAAGGGCCACTTCAAGTACCACTGATCCGCACTTCCACCTGTACCGTGACCCACTCCTTGTGGGGGGCGCCGTACCACTCGGGATGACGCGAGGGCAGCCCGACTTCCATGGTGCGGACCGGAGGCCGGTCGAGCGGGGGCAGCTCCAGGAAGCGGAAGTCGGCGGCGGCGAGAGTGGCGAAGACCTTGAGCATGTCGGTCCCCTCGTCGATCCCCTGCGGCAACTGGGCCTTGAGCGGCAAGTCGAAGCTTTCTTCGGGGTCGAGCGTGATGAGGCTGTCCTCGGAATCACCCGGATAGATCTGGGTGATGCCCCAGTCGGGCTGGAGGTCGAGGACGGCAATGTTCAGGTCGCGAGAAGAGCGGTTGGAAATCCGCAGGAAGGTCCACTGCCCCACCCGCATCTCGACCTTCTTTCCGCCCGTGCCCGGACGCGGATCGGGACGTTTCGAGGTGTCGTACTCGTCCTGGATACCCAGCAGCTCGATGACCAGCTGACCCGCCAGATCGGGCGGCGCCTTGCGGTTCTCGAGCTCCCGCACGGCCCGATACTTCGCCAGATGAACGAGCCGCGCCACCGTAGTGGCGGCAGCATCGGGCGATTGAACCGAGAGAGCGGGCCGGAGGTAGGGCACCGCCGTACCCGTAGAATTCTGGATCTCGATCTCGCGCCGGTCGTTCAATGCCACCTGAAAAGCCGCCGCCGTTCCCTCCTCCGTCAGCCGGAGGTAGGAAGTCCCGGCGAGGCGATCCGCGATCTCCCCGAGCACCTCTTTCTCCTCTCCTACCCGAGTTGAGCCCTGGTAGACGAGCCGAACCGCCGTCCCCTGATAGTTCGGTCCCGGATCGAGCAGGACCGCCCGGCTCCCCGGCGGGATGGACTGCGGAGAAAGGGACCCTTTCACCTCGGCCAGCGACTCCGTTCCGCCGTACTGGACGACCTCGACCTCGGCCAAGGGCTCGCCAGGGCTCTCCAGTTGGGCGTCCGGCGGGTGGACGGCGAAACGGGCGCCGTCGAGCACCCCCTGCGCCTGGCCGGTATTGAGCCGCAGGCGGCCGGTCTCGTCGACTCCGAGGACGACGATCCCGTGTGCCCGCCGGGACGACCCGGCATCGCGCGTCGCTCTCGCAGCCCCATGGCTGCCCAGCACCGGGCGCTCGCGCTCGCCGACGATCACTGGCGTCTGGCGTGGGAACCCGTTCTGCACCTGAGCGCGGAGCCGGTTATAGAGCGTCTCGTAGGTCATGTCGGCCCCGGGCTCGTCCAGGGCGGCCAGCAGGAAATGGGTCAGAGCGCCGCTGCTCACCTCCCCCTCGAAGGGGTATTCGAAGGCCGTCTGCTGTGAGGTGCAGGCGGCGATCAGCGTGTAGCCCTTGGGATCGGGGAGCCAGCCGGTGCTGGTGAGAAAATCCCGCATGTTACTGCCGGTCGCCGGCCTTCCGGGCCAGGAGGCCAGCAGCTCCTCCCGCGCGGCGACCAGGCTGTCGGTCCGCCGCTTCGAGGTGTCGATCCAGGTGACGCCACGCGGCAGGGCGCGTTTGCCGGCGATGTCGATTCCCGGCTTCTCGTCGCGGGTCGCCCCTCCCGAGTGGCAGCTGTCGAGGACGAGGGTGACGAGGAGCCCTCGATCGACCATCTTCCGCATGAAGTGGGCGAGCTCGACGTCGCGCAGATAGCGGGCTTCCGAGTCGCCGATGTCGACGGGAACCAGAGTCTCGTCGAGGCGCCCCTCACCCTTGATCTCGGGATAGGCCGTCGACACCCGCCCACCGTGCCCGGAGTAGTGGATGTAGACCGGGGCTCCCGGGCTCGCGGCCGACATGATCTGCTGGAAGGCGGCGACGATGTTCTCGTAGGTCGGCCAGCGGTCCCTGGGCTCGATCGGATCGGTGGAGCCGTTCCCCGATGCGGAGGCGGTCAGCTTGTGGAGCCGCTCCGGTGCCAGCCCGCGGTGGTCGCGGAGGAAGGCCTCGACACGCTCCACGTCACGGACGCACCCCGCCAGCTGCGGGTACCATCCACCGCTCGGCATCCGGTTGGGCAGATAGGCGTCGATGCCGATCAACAGGGCATGGAGCTCGCTCATCGTTGCACCTCCTGGGGAGCGCGGAGCCGCACGGCGGGGTCGCCGAGCACGGTGAAGTTCCGCGCGTCGTTGCTCGCCGTCCACAGACTGGCGAGGCGGGTGTCGTCGACCGTGCCGCCGTTCCAGGCTTCCTGGAGCAGGGCGCTGAGCTCGGTCGACAGCTCGGCGTAGCGCTCGGCGAAGCACTCCATGGCCGCCCCCAGGGGGTCGCCGGCGAGGAGCCGCTTCAAGGTGCTCTCGAAGACCTCGATCCGGCGCCCCACGCCGGGCCAGGAGACCGAGCTGAGCCACGCCCGCTCGATATGCCCGACCACGGCGAGCGCCCCGGCGGCGAGCAGGCGCTGCGGCAGGGAGGCGACGAAGGGGTGGGGCGAAACGGCGACCCGGGTGTGGGCCTGGGTGAAGTCGTCGAAGCCCGGCGAGCCACCGCTGTAGCAGGAGAAATGGAAGGCGATGAGGCCGTCCAGCCGGGTGGCCGGATCGAGGTCGTCGCCGGCCAGGAACCAGTCCCGGGAGAGCGGGCCGTGCCCGTTCGCCGGTCCCGGCCAGCCCTGACAGAGGAGCGCCCCCTGGTACTCCGGCTGGCGGGCGTGGCCGGTCGAAAGGACGATGCCGTGCCCGGCGGTGAACAGCAGATCCACTTCGGCGCCGTTTCCCAGGAGGGCCTGGAGGCGCTTCTTGGTGGCCTCGTCGCCCAGCGCGGTCTGCACTGTGCAGCCCGGCAGGGCGCCCAGCGATTCGGCGAGCGGGGTGATCAGGTCGTCGGCGGTGACCGCCGAGTTGGGATCGCCCGGGTGGCGGGGGCCGAAGAGCGCAATGCCCAGAGGGCGCGCCGTTTTCGCCGCGGTCTCCGCCTGGACGACGTTCCGGGCGTAGGCTGCATACTCCTCGACGGTCTCGAAGTAGAGTCGCCCCACGGCGTAGGGGACGTCGAGCTGGTACTGGAAGTCGTAGGGGATCGCGGCCGGCTCGCCGATCAGCATCAGGTAGTAGGGCACCCGATCGGGGTCGGCCGGACCGGGGCCGGCGCCGTGCCGGCCAAGGAAGTCCTCTTTGCCCTCTCCCTCCCGGTAGCCCTTCTCCCCCAGGTACTCCTGATAGCGGTGCGCGGGCGCGCCGACCTGCTCGCGGCGGTGATCGAGCAGCGGTTGGAGCGCCTCGCGGATCGCCGGAGCCTTCTCATCTCCTTGGGCGAAGACGACGCCCCACCCGGTCTGAGCGAGGTCCCGCGGGTTGCCCTGCGCGAGCCCTCGTCCCCTGACTTTCCGCCCTTGGAGCCAGGCAAGAACGTCGTGCCAGCCGTTGCCGCCGCGCGGACCGCCGCGGATGTGGGCGGCGAGCTCCTGCAGCGTCGTGGGTGGAAGCGCGTAGTCGCCGGATTCGAAAGCGACGCCATTGCAGTAGAGGATCTCCTCTCCGCTCATCGCAGGCTCCTTTGCGTTCAGGGTTGAAGACGACGGCGGGCGGTTGGAAGGCCGCCCGCCGCTTGCGGCAGATCGCTCGGTCAGCCTTTGCTGACCATGCCCCGGCCTTCCTTGGGGCCGGTGGTGCCGCCGCTGTCGACCTCGCGCGTCGAGGGCTGGCGCCCGTGGTGGCCCTCGGCCATGCCACGACCCTCCTTGGTCCCCGGGATGTCGCCGCCGACGATCTCGTCGGCCGAGACCGAAAGCGCGCCGCCGCTCTTCGTGCCGGTCGTGCCTCCGCCGTCGGTGTCCAGGGGCGTCTTGTCGCTCGCTGTCTTGTCCATCTGCCTCTCCTTTCTGAGTGGTGGATCTCTCTCCATCGCTATAGACACGGGAGGGCCTGATTTGTTTGAATGTGCGAGATCTCTAGCGCCACTCGCCTTCGAGGACGAACCCGGCCCAGTAGTAAGGCGCCTGCCAGGTGGGGTCCGCGAGCATCTTGGTCTGGGCGGCCCGCAACGCCGCCGCCGCCCGCAGGTGCTGGCGCAGAAGACCGTCGTAGAAAAGCTCCATCAGGTGAGCCGTCCCCTTGTCGCTCACGTTCCAGAGGCTCACCACGACCCGCGGCGCGCCGGCGTACATGAAGCCGCGGGTCAGCCCACTCAGGCCTTCGCCGCGAATCGCCGGGCCGAGGGCGGTGCGGCAGGCCGAGAGGACGACGAGATCGACCGGGAGCCGCAGGTTGTACACCTCGTAAGCGCGCAGGAACCCCTCCTGGGGCCGCCCGGCGCGGTCGAGGAGCGAGAGCACGATGCCGGAGAGCTCGGGATGGATGGCGTCGAAGACGGCATGGGTGGCGAAATGGACGATGCGGTAGTCGCCGAGCTCGGCCCCCTTGACGAGGCGGCGATCGGCGTCGAAGCCCAAGGCTCCACGCCCCATGCCCGGGGGCACCAGCCGCAGGATGGACTGCGCCTCGACCGCGGAGTACCGCAGGCGGTCGAAACCGTCGATCCCGAGGTCGCGGGCCGACCTCGCGACGTCTTCTAAGGGACCGGCCGGCAGCGCGGAAGAGGGACGGCGTAGAGAGGACGGAAAGCGTTCGTCGTCGCCACGGAAAACGGGATCGGCGACGACCATCACCGTCTTGCGCGGCGAGGGTCGGCCCGCGATCTGCTGCCGCAGGACGGCGAGGACGGAGGCAGAGGGGAGGTTCACGATCTCGTGGTCGAGGAGCAGGAAACGCCCGCCCACGGGCAGTGCTCCCCAAGCGACGTACTGGAGCGCCCCATCGGGAACGACGAGCAGCCGGTCGTGCCGGAGCTCGCCGGCGACTGGACCGAGCACGACCTGCCCAAGGCGCTTCAAGGCGTCCTCCAAACCTCCCCGGTTCCGCCGCGCCCCGCGCGACAGCTCCTCGTGGACCTCCCGCGCCAACCCCTCGATCTCCCGTCGGGGTGGCAGCTCGCGAACCATCATGGAATCGTGGCGGATCAGCCAGAGATGGCTGCTCTCCTCGCCCAGGGTATAGGCGAGAAGGGCGGTACCGTCCTCGGCCAGAACCTGACTCTGGACCTGTGCCAGCGGCAGCGGCTGCGGGTGGATCAGGGCGTAGCGCGGGCTCCCCTCCCGGATCTTGCCCGCGAGGGTATCCCGTTGGGTGTGCACGGCTGCCATCTCCTGGTCGCGGCCGGGCCCCTCCGGCTCCTGCTCCAGGGCTGCCAGACGGCGCTCGAGAGTCTCTTGCTCTCGCAGGAGCTCCGGATCCAACCCAGCGCGGACGTCGGCCCGCGCCTCCGCCAGGTCGTCGAGGACGCCCCGCGCACGCCCCCTCTCGCTGACCGTGAAGGCCTCACTGAGATGGCCTCGGCCCGGCTCGCGGCGATCGAGCTCCATCAGCAGGTCGATCGCGAGATCGTAGGCGGAGAGCCGGGAAGCGAAGAACGAAGAGCGCAGGTCGCTGCTCCCCGGCCGGGTCCGCATGGATTCGAGGACCGTGAGGGCCTCCTCGATCGTCCTCCACGCTTCATGGAGACGGTTTCCCTGGCGCAGGACCCGGGCGCGGCCCTCGAGGGCCAGGGCGGCCGAATCTTGGTCCCCATGCCGCAGGTAGAGGCGCCCGGCTTGATCCAGCGATTGGAGCGCCCGCGGCAGGTCCCCCTCTCGGCGCAGGACCTCTCCCAGCTGATTCGAGGCATCCGCCTCGAGCTGGAGGCTGCCGGTTTCCTGGGCCAGGGCGAGCGCCTGCTCATAGGCCTCGCGCGCCGGGCGCAGCCGCCCCGCCGCCAGATGGACGTTGCCCAGGCGCACTAGGGCGTCGACCTGGACGTCGCGGACACCGCTCTGCCGGGCCAGCGAGAGGGCGCTCTCCAATTCGCGGACCGCCGCGATCCCATCGCCGAGCTGCTGATAGGCCCGGCCCAGGTTGCACCGGCCGTAGGCCTCGAGAGAGCGATCGGCTCGGCCCTGCGCGATGCGGACCACCGACTGCGCCGCCTTCCTGGCCTCTTCCCCCTGCCCCACGTCGAGGTAGAACGCGGCCAGGTTGTTGAACGTGACGGCCTGACCTTGCAGGTCACCCTCGGCGCGCTTCTCTTCGAGCGCCCCCTTGAAGGCCTCCAAGGCCTCCCGGAGCTCCCCGCGTGCCTGGTGGAGCCGGCCGCGGTTGTTGAGCGATCCGGCAAGGCGCACTGGATCGTTGAAACGGCGCGCGATCTCCTCGGCATGGTGGAACTCGTCGAGGGCGAGGTCGCTCTCGCCCAAGGTCTCGTAGACGCTTCCCAGCACGTTGGCCGCCATAGCCTCCTCCGGCTGCCCGGCGAACGCCTCGACGGCGCGGGCGAGAGCGGTGGCGGCCGGCCGATAGTCGCCCAGCCGGGCCAGGATCGTGCCGACTCGGTAGAGCGCCAGGCCCGCTCCCTGGCGCTCGCCGATGGCCTGGAAGGTGAGTAGTGCTTTCTGATAGTCGACGAGCGCGGCACGCAAGTCCCTCTGCCGCAGCTCCTCCGCCCGGAAGTAGGCCTGCTGGCCGGCCGCCCGGCGGCGGTCCACCAGCCTGGCGGGACGGCGCCGCTCCAGGCGCACCTGGAGGAAACCCGGACGCCTCGCATCGCGACTGGGCTCGATTTCAAGACAGTAGGTGCCGCTCTCCTCGGCGACGGCGAAGACCGGCTCCGGGCCGCGATCGGCGTTTGGGCCATCCACCCGGAGCAGCGCCCGGCCGCGCGGCGACCAGAGGGAGACGACGACGTCGATCCCCTGCTGGTCGACCACGAGATCGACGACCTCCCCGCGGCTCCGCGTGAGACGGAAGATCCGCTCCTCCCCCGGATGCAGAGCGAGGGGAGGAAGACCGGGAGCGAGGGGAGGGGCGCTCGCCCAGGCCTCCGGCCGGCTCCGGGGCGGCGGGCTCGGCGCGGCGGTGGGGATCGGTGCGCGGGGGACCACCAGAAAGAGGGCGACCGCCCCACCGATCAACCCGGCCAGAGCGCCCCACAGCCCCAGCGATGACGACCGTCGGGTCACCGTCGTGGCTACCGGAGGTCAGCGAGCGCCGACCTGAAAGGGGAAGTCGGCCATTCTCCGGCGCACTCCGGCCTCGGTGCCATAGAGATGGACCTGGTAGCGCCCCGGGCGGAGGAAACCGGGGGGCAGGACGACCGTGAAGTCCTTCTCCACCGGGTCCCGCTCGGCGGGACCGCTCCAGACCACCCGGCCGGCCGTTCCCGTCTCCTGGATCTCGACCGCGTACCCGTCCTGGTCCGGGAGACCGGCGGCGACGAGTTGGAGGACGAGTCCCCGGCTCGCCGACAGGACCGGCTGGCGCGGCTCCTCCCGGCCCCGGGTCGAGTCTCCGCCGGCGGGCGACAGGCCGGCCACGGCGACCTTGGCCGAGGCCCCCGTACTCCGTGTGATCTCCCGCTGCAGGACGATCACCCAGAGTCCCAGCCCGACCACCGCCAGCCAGGAGGCGGCGAGAGCCCAGGCGAAGTAGGCCGGCCGGGGCGAACGGGTGGAGGCCGGCGAGGCGGGCGGCGGCAGCCGCACCAGGTTGGACGCGGAGGGCGTCTCCCGCCCCCGGTCGAGCCGCGGCTGCACCGCCCGCCAGGCGGCCTCCACCTCGCCGTCGGCCAGATCGTGGACACCCGCCGGTGGCGCGAGATCGGCGAAGGCGCCGAGGTCCAGGAGCAGCGCCGCGCACTCGGGGCAGAGGGCCAGGTGGTAGCGCAGGCGCTCGGCCTCGGCGTCCGCCAGCTCGCCCTCGTGATAGGCGGCGAGCGTCTCGGGGCTGGGGTGCTCGTCCAGCCGGCGGGCCGCGCGGCGGGTCAGGGCCCGGAGGGCGGGCTCCAGAGGTGGCTTGCGGTTTTCCACGGGCTTTCTCTAGAACTCCGGATCGGCAAAGTAGCCGGCGAGCTTGCTCTTGAGCTGCTGCCGCGCCTGGTAGAGGTGGGCCTTCACCGTGTCGATCGAGACCTGCATGAGATCGGCGATCTCCCGATAGCGCAGGTCCTGATGCACCCGCAGCTCGACGCAGCGGCGCATCTGGGACGGCAGCTCCGCCAGGGCATGGTAGAGGACCAGGGAGCGCTCTTCCGACAGCACCTCGTCCAGGCCGCCGGTGTCCCGCGACGGCTGGGCGAAGTTCGGGTCCTGCTCGCCGAGCTCGTCGAGCGGCACCTCCTGGGCCTCGCGCTTCTGCGTCGACTGGCTGCGCAGGGTGTTGCGGTAGAGGTTGGCCGCGATCTGGAAGAGCCAGGTCTCGAACCGCGCCTCGCGCCGGAACTCCGGCAGCCCCTTGTGGACCTTGAGGAAAGTCTCCTGGGCCAGGTCCTGGCAGACGTCGGCCGGGAAGCCGCGCCGCGAGAAAAAGGCGTGGACCTGGCGGAAGTAGGCGTGAAAGAGTCGACGGAAGATCTCCTCCCGGTCGCCTCCAGCCTGCCAGGCGGCGACCAGGCGGTTGCCCAGGCCGGCGGGGTCGACGACGGACGAGCCGCTCGCCTTCGAGCCAGGGTTCGGTTCCAGGGTCGGACGCAATTCCAACGGCGTAAAGCGTGCCTCTCAGGAGTCAGACGTCTGTACAGCCTCTACGTGGGTGCTTTTACATCCTATCCTACTTTTCAACCTTGTGCAGCAGGCGGATGCGAATCGCGACCGGGGTGCCGTCGGGCGGCAGGAGGTCCGGCTTCGCCCGGAAGCGGGTGATCTCGTGGACGTAGTCGCGCACCGTGTAGCGGGCGTTCCCCAGCTTGCTCCCCGGGCAGGAGTAGAGGCAGACGATACAGCCGGAGTGCCACTGGGGGATGTTGGCCCGGTGGCCGCCCAGGCGCAAGTCGAGGCCGCGGCCGCCCGGATCGTCGAGGAGTTGGGCCAGGGGCACCAGGCGGGGTTCGCCGGTGCTGCCGGCAGCACCGGCAGGGCCGGGCAGGCGGACGAGAACCTCGACCGGCGGGCCGGCGATCACCTGGTCGGGGGCCGGATTCTTGGGGTCCCGCCGCGCGTCCCAGCTGTCCATCCCCAGGCGGTTGCCGGGCTGGGCGCCCAGGGCTTCGAGCGCATCCAGGACCTGGACGTCGGTGACGTCGGCGCGGAAGAGCGCCGCGCCCGCCGCCTTCCCTCCCCGCCAGACGATAGCGTGGTAGCCCGGCATGCCGAGCGGGCGGTTGAAGGCGGAGGCGTCGACCGTCGCCGGAAACTCGATCGTGTCGGCGGAGAGGCGGACAACCTGGGCCGGCGGGGAGTCCCCGCCGGCGCAGGCGACCACCGCCAGGAGGGCGGCGGCACAGAGGAGGGCACGACGGAGGAGGAGGCACATACTCCTATCCTACCGCCCCTCCCCCCGGGTGAGGGCTACTTGCTCTTCTTCGGCTCCGCCGGCTTCGGCGTGTTGGCCTCGACCGAGATGGTGATCTTGACGTCGTTGCCGAGGATCGAGCCGCCGGTGTCCAGGACACGGTTCCACTCGAGCCCGTAGTCCTTGCGGTCGACGGTGAAGTTGCTCTCGAAGCCGGCCTTCTCGCCGCCCTTGGTGGGGAGGACGCCGAGGACGGAGACCGGGATCGTCACCTTCTTGGTCACCCCGTGGATCGTCAGGTCGCCCGCCACGTTCAGGGTGTTGGCGTCCTTTGCCGTAACGCTGGAGCTGGCGAAGGAGAGGGTGGGGAACTTCGCCACGTCGAAGAAGTCCGGCGACTTCAGGTGGTTGTCGCGGTCCTTGTTGTCGGTGTCGATCGAGGCCGCCTGGGCGGTGAATTCGACCTTCGAGGCGGTGGGGTTCTGCTTGTCGTAGGTGATCATGCCCTCGAAGTCCTTGAACCGGCCGGGGACGTTCGAGACGAAGTGACGGATGTTGAAGCTCACGGAGCTATGGTCGGGATCGACCTTGAAGACGACCGGAGCGGCCGCCACCAGGGTCGGCACGGCCAGCGCCAGCAGCAGCGCGACGACGAATTTCTTGCTCATCAACCTGATCTCCTCTCGCGACGTAGTTTGGCAAAGTTCTACAACTCTTCCAATTGCGGAACATAACTCCCGCTCCCCTGGGGTTATTCCGCTGCGGCCGGCCCCGGTTCAAGGGGGACACCTTCAAGAGGTCATCGGGTCGGGCTTGCCCAGATCGATCCCCAGCTCGCCAACCGCCTGGGCCACCGTGGAACGCTGGACCACCCCCCGGTCGGCCAGTTGCCGCAACGCGGCTAAAGCGATGTGCTCGGCGTCGACCTCGAAGAAGCGGCGCAGGGCCTCGCGGGTCTCGCTCCGCCCGAAACCGTCGGTGCCCAGGGTGTAGAGGCGGCCGGGGAGCCAGCGGGCGATCTGGTCCGGAACCAGCTTCATGTAGTCGGTGACCGCGATCACCGGTCCCTCCTCCCCCTCGAACAGGCGGGCGACGTAGGGCTTCCTCGGCTCCTCGGCAGGGTGGAGCAGGTTCCAGCGCTCGACCGTGAGGGCCTCGCGGCGGAGCTCCTTGTAGGAGGTGGCGCTCCAGACGTCGGCCGCCACCCCGTAGTGCTCGGCGAGGATCGCCTGGGCACGCAACGCCTCGCGCAGGAGCGAGCCGCTCCCCAGGAGGTGGACCTTGTGGGCCGGGTCACCGGTTTCACCGGCATTCGCCGGCCGGAGCTTGTAGAGGCCCTTGAGGATTCCCTCGTCCGCCCCGTCGGGCTTGCCCGGCATCGGGTAGTTCTCGTTGCACAGGGTGATGTAGTAGAAGACGTCCTCCCGGTTGCGGTACATCCGCCGAAGGCCGTCCTCGATGATCACCGCGACCTCGTAGGCGAAGGCCGGGTCGTAGGTCACCAGATTGGGGACCGTGCTCGCCAGCACGTGGCTGTGGCCGTCCTCGTGCTGGAGCCCCTCGCCGTTGAGCGTCGTCCGCCCCGAGGTGGCGCCCAGGAGGAAGCCGCGGGTGCGCTGGTCGGCGGCCGCCCAGATGAGGTCGCCGATCCGCTGGAAGCCGAACATCGAGTAGAAGATGAAGAACGGGATGGTGTCGATGCCGTGGGTGGCATAGGCGGTGCCGGCGGCGTTGAACGAGGCCATGGAGCCGGCCTCGGTGATCCCCTCCTCCAGGATCTGGCCGTCTTTCGCCTCCCGGTAGTAGAGGAGCATCGACTTGTCGACCGGCTCGTAGACCTGCCCGACGTGGGAGTAGATGCCGAACTGGCGGAAGAGCGACTCCATGCCGAAGGTGCGCGCCTCGTCCGGCACGATGGGCACGATCGCCCGGCCGATCTCGGGGTGCTTCAAGAGCTGGGTGAGCATCCGCACGAAGGCCATGGTGGTCGAGACCTCGCGGTCCGAGCCCTCGAAGAACTCCTTGAAGTAGGAGGCGTCGGGGGTGGGGAGCGCCTCTTTCTTCACCCGCCGGCTGGGCACCGGGCCACCCAGGGCGCGGCGCCGCTCCTTCAGGTACTGGATCTCCTCGCTGTCCTCGGCCGGCCGGTAGAAGGGGGCCTCGTGCAGGTCCTCGTCGGAGATCGGGATGTCGAAGCGGTCGCGGAAGAAGCGCAGCTCGTCGTCGTTGAGCTTCTTCTGCTGATGGGTGACGTTCCGGCCCTCCCCCGCCTCGCCCATGCCGTAGCCCTTGATGGTCTGGGCGAGGATGACCGAGGGCATCCCCTTGCACTCGACCGCGGCCTTGAAAGCGGCATGGACCTTGGCCGGGTCGTGGCCGCCACGGCGCAGGGTGCGCAGCTGGGCGTCGGTGTAGCTCTCGACCAGCTTCAGGGTCTCCGGGTACTTGCCGAAGAAGTCGCGGCGCACGTAGTTGCCCGGCTCCACGGTGTACTTCTGGAGCTGGCCGTCGACCACCTCGTTCATGCGCTGGATGAGGAGGCCGGTGTTGTCGCGCTCGATCAGCGGGTCCCAGTCGCTCCCCCAGAGCACCTTGATGACATTCCAGCCGGCTCCCCGAAAGGCGGTCTCCAGCTCCTGGACGATCTTGCCGTTACCGCGCACCGGGCCGTCCAGCCGCTGCAGGTTGCAGTTGATGACGAAGGTCAGGTTGTCGAGCCGCTCGCGGGCGGCGAGCGTGATGGCCCCCAGGCTCTCCGGCTCGTCGGTCTCGCCGTCCCCCAGGAAAGCCCAGACCCGCCGGCCGTCGTTGACGAGGAGGCCGCGGTCCTCCAGATAGCGGTTGAACTTGGCCTGGTAGATGGCGCTGATCGGGGCGAGGCCCATGGAAACGGTGGGGAACTCCCAGAAGTCGGGCATCAGCCAGGGGTGCGGGTAGGAGGCGAGCCCGCCGCCGGGGGCCATCTCGCGGCGGAAGTTCTCCATCTGCTCGGCCGTGATCCGGCCCTCCAGGAAGGCATGGGAGTAGATGCCGGGCGAGCCGTGCCCCTGGAAGTAGATCATGTCGCCACCGAAGCCGTCGGGTCCGCGACCGCGAAAGAAGTGGTGGAAGCCGACCTGGTAGAGGGTCGCCGAGGAGGCGAAGGTCGAGATGTGGCCGCCCAGGCCGGGGAACTTCTTGTTCGCCCGCACCACCAGGGCCATGGCGTTCCAGCGCACGATGCTCTTGATCCGGCGCTCGATCGTCCGGTCGCCCGGGTAGGGGGGCTGTTTGGCGACCGGGATGGTGTTGATGTAGGGGGTGTTGCCGGTGAAGGGGAGGGTGACGTCCTTCTCGTAACCTTTCTCCAGAAGCTTCTTCAACAGGAACTGGCCGCGCTCCCCGCCCTCCAGCTCGACCACCTCTTCCAGGGCGGACAGCCACTCCTCGGTCTCGTCGACGTCGCTATCGACACCCCCGCCGTACCAGTTCAAGGGGGAACGGATCTCGGTGCTCATCGTTTGCAAGTCCTCCGCGAGTTGTGGCAGGGCAAGCCCTGCCCGGCCGCCCGGGGGGCGGTAACTCGATAGCATATGACATGCGCGGAACTTCGGGAGCCGGGTATTTCCGCCGCTTGACTTACGCTCGCCCTTAGACCCTCCCCGCCTGTAAGGAGTAGCTGACCCCGAGCGGACCGCTCACCCGCCACTGCTCGCGTGGCACCGGGGGCTCCGCGGAGAGGACGGGGCTCTCGAAGGTGATCTCCAGGTGGACGATCTGGCCGCGGATCTCGGGGGGATAGTTGGCGCCGTCGAGATAGGTGTAGTTCCACCAGACCCAGCGCTCGTCGTCGGCCAGGAGCGGCTGGCGCGCGTCGGGCTCCCCGAGGAGGGCGGCCACCTCCGCAGCGGTCTTCCCCGCGACGAGCTGCTGGATCTGATCGAAGGAACGCGCCGAGCGCGCCGCGGGATGGGCACAGGCCGCGAGGGAGAGACCCACCAGGAGGAGGAGCACCGATCGTGACATGGTACGGAACGCCCTGGGACGAGTGCCCTTACGGCTTCCCGCCGCCGCGCCGCTTCTCGTTGACCAGGGGCTGGCTGCCGGGGCTCTGGCTCGGCGCTTCCTCTTCTCCTCGCTTGCGATCCTTCCGCTGGGGTGGGGCGGACGACTCAGGCTGGCTCTCGGCCGGGGGGTTGGGCTCGGGCATGGGAATGTCCTCGCTACGAAGGTCGATCCGTTCGTGGCGCCCACCGGAGGCGGAAGGCAGGGGCGTCTGTCTTCGAGAGACACCGATGCGGCCGAGTTGTTTAGGCGCGCACCGAGAGGAAAAGCGGAGCGCTCCCTCTCACCTCGGCTCACCCTGGAGCACGAAACCGGCCCAATGGTAGGGAGCATGCCAACGCGGGTCGCGCCACAGGACCACCTGCGCCTCGCGCAGAGCCGCCGCAGGAGAAAGATGGCGCGCCAGCAGGCCTGAGTAGAAACGCTTCATCAGCTCGGCGGTCGAAGAATCGCGGACGTTCCACAAGCTGACGAGGACGCGCGCCGCGCCCGCCGAGAGGAATCCCTGCGGCAGCCCCACCAACCCTTCGCCATGGACCTCTCTGCCCAGGGCGGTCTGGCAGGCGGAGAGCACGACGAGATCCGCCGGTACATCGAGAGCGTAGAGATCCTTCGCCCGCAGCGACCCGTCGCGCGGCCGGCCCAGGGAATCGAAACGGGAGAGCACGAGCGCCGAGAGATCGGGATGCGTCGCGTCGAGAATGCCGTGGGCCGCGAAGTGCAGGATGCGAAAGCGGCGGAGGTCCCCTCCAAGGGCCCGCTCCCGAGTGGCCGCGAACCCGAGCGCCTGGAGGACCTCGCCGCCTCGCGCCAAGCCGAGGATCGCCGCCGCTTCCTCGCTCGCATGCGGCAAGGGCGGGAAATCTCCTAGTGGAGAGAGCTGCCGCACCGCCCCCACCCCGGGGAGGCCACGCAGCCGGGGGTCGGCGAGATCGGTCACCGGGTCGCCGAAGAGCGCCAGCAGGCCGGGGGAGGAGGGCCGGCCCAGGCGGCGGCCGCGCAGGATCGCGAGCACCGAGAGCGAAGCGATCTCGACGACCTCGTGGCGCAGGACGAGGGGCGCCGGCTCCTCCCCGCCGCCGATTTCCGCCCCGGTGGTCACGTCGGGGAGAGCGGCGAAGGGGACCAGCTGCAGAGCGTCGTGCGCGGCGATCAACAGGCGCTTTTCGCCCAGCCGGCCGGCGACCTGGCCGAGGAGCAGCCGGCCGAGGGCGAGCTCGCTCTGTTGGGCCGCCTGCCCGTCCGTGCGTCGGCGCCCGCTCTGCTGGAAAAGGCCGTGCACCTGCCGGGCGAGGCTCTCGATCTTCGCTCGTCCCGGCAGCTCGAAGCTGACCAGAGAGGTCGGCCCCACCAGCCAGAGGAAGCTCCGCGGCTCGCCGAGCTGGTATTCGAGCAGGAGGGTGCGGTCGTCCAGGAGCGCCTGGATCTCCCGCAGGGACAACGGCCGGGGTCCGGGAGCCCCGGGCGCCGGGCCGAGGGCGGAGCCGGCCCGCGAGCCGGCGACCGAGTCGAGCAGGCTGCGGGCACGGGCCCGTTCGCTGACTTCCAGGGCGCGCGCCTCGAAGCCCGCGAGCGGCTGCCGCCGGTGCTCCTCCATCAACAGGTCGATCAGGAATTCATAGAAGCCCTGCTTGGTCGCCAGGTACGCGGCCTTGAGATCGCGGTGGGCGGCCTCCGACCGCAGCGACTCGACGATCTTGAGCGCCGCCTCGGCCCGGTCGCGGGCGGCGATCGGGGCGCCCCGGCGGCGCTCCGCAACCGCCATGCCGTACAGGGCTGCCGCCTCGGCCGCGCGGTGCTCGGATCGCCGCGCGAGGGCGAGGGCCTGCCGGTAGGTGCCCAGGGCCGGAAGCTGCTGTCCCAGGGCGCTTTGCACCCAAGCGATGTTGATCAGTGCCGTGCCTTGGGCTCGCCGATCGTGCTTGCGGGTGAAGAGCCCCAGAGCGCTCCGGTAGGCCGGGAGGGCTTCCTGGAACCGCCGCAACTGGTAGTCCACGAGGCCGATTCCATTCAAATCGACCGCCCGTCCATGGAGGTCCGCCGCCGGCCGCTGCTGCAAGGCTTCGAGAAAGAGCGGCAGCGCCCGCTCCGGCGCATCCGCCTCGACCGCTGCGTTGGCCTTCTCGGTCAGGGCATCCGCCCGCTGTTGTCCCTCCTGCGGTTGCCGGAGCAGCGCGAGGGACCGATCGAAAGCCTCGTTGGCGCGGTCGAAGTCGCCGGCGGCGGCGTAGCCGGAGCCCAGCCCGGTGAGGATCGTGGCCCGTGTGGCGTCGTGCCCCTGGGGACAGAGCTGGAGCGCCTGCTCGAATACGGCCAGGGCCGTCAGGATCTCACCCCGCTGCAGGAGCACCTTCCCGCGGTTGGTCGCCGCGATGGCCGCGCGGTCGGGATCGTTCTGCCGGCTCCAGAGCTCCAGGGCGCGTTGATAGGCGGCGCTGGCCGCTGCGAGATCCTCCAACCCCTCGTGGCTCCGGCCTAGCTCGTTCTCAATCAAAGCCTCCCGCCGGTCGAGGTGCGAGGCGCGGGCGAGGGGAAGCGCCCGGCGATACCAGAAGAGGGCCTGGTCCCACCTCTCGTCGGCCATCGCGAGGCGCCCGAGTTGGAAGCAGGCCTCCGCCTGGCGCGGCCGATTGCGCAGCGAGCGCCAGAAGCGCTCGGCCTGCCGATACCGGGCAGCGGCCTGCCGCGGCGCCGGGCCGGCGAGGGCCTTGGCCGCCCAGAAAGCACGCTCGGCGGCGGCATCGGCACGGTCGGCGGGGCGAGCGTGCCGCTTTACGGCCAGGCGGGCGAGATATCTCCCCCGCTTCGCGCCGCTCTTGAAGGGATGCACTTCCATCCCATAGAGGCCCGGCTTTTCGGCGACCAGCTCGGCCTCCTCCTGTCCCCGCTCTCCCGGCGCGCCGTCGACCGTCGAGATCTCCCGCCCGCCAGGGTCGAGCAGACGGACGACCACGTCGATCCCCCGCTGGTCGACCGTCAGGCGCACGAACTGGCCGGTGGCGAGCCGGAAGCGGTAGACGTGGCTCTCCCCTCCCGCCAGCTCACGCTCCTCCCCCGGACCGGCCTGGAGGTCGACGACCCGGGCCGGCGGCCGCTCGGGCTGCAGCCCGAGCGCGCCTCCGGCGCAGCCCGCAAGGGCGCCGAGGCAGGCGAGAAGTCGCCGCGAGAACCGAGGCATGGACGCCCTCCAGCAGGGAAAGGTCCGCCTGCGACACGACGATCCACGGCCGATCCTCTAAGCGGAGGCAGGCGCCTCCGGCCGGCCGAACGATTCCAGGAAACGGAAGATCTCTATTGTAGTCTTGATGGCGTGGGAAGCGAACCGCTTTAGCGATACGAGAGGAGAAAGCGGCGTACGTCGGGCTGCTCGGGAGCCGGTTTCCCGTCCTCCGGAGCGTGCAGCCGCAGCCGGTACTCCCCGGCGGGAAGAAAACCGTGCGGGACCTGGAGGACGAGATCGCCGGAGTCGCGCCCCGGCCGCCAGCGGTCGCTCCACAGCCGCCGTTCCGGCAGGCCGGCGGTCCACAGCTCCACCCGGTACTCTGCGAGCCGCGGCCCTTCGGGAGCCATCCGGAGAAAAAAGTGCCCGGCCGCCCGGGGCACCTCGATCTCCTGCACCGGCCCCCGGGTCTGTGGGTCGAGATCCCGGGCGAGTGCATCCTCCCCGGGCGCGTCGACGATCCGCGGCTGCCGGTCGAGGGGCGAGTACGCCAGAAAGACCCCCAGGCAGGCCACGACCAGCACCGCCACGACGGCGACGAGGCGGCGTTGCGGCGGAGAGAGTGGCCTCCAGGACCGGGAGCTCCTGGCTCCGCCCTGGAACCAGCCTTCCGCGGCCAGCCGCTGCCGCAACTCCTCCCAGGCGGATTCGATGCCGGCGGGAGAGATTCCGGGCTTGCCTCCCGAGCGGTCGGTGAACCCGTCGAGAGCCAGGACCAGCTCCGGACATTCATGGCAGATCCCGAGATGCCTCTGAATGTCGAGCGCCTCCCCGTCGGACATCTCGCCGGCATGGTAGGCGACGAGGCCCTCGACGCTCGGATGCGCGTCCGGGTCCTGACCCTGGCGCACCTTCTCGGCGAGCAGCCGCAGGGAGCGTTTCAAGAATTCTCGATCGTCGGACATATCATTCACTCCTCGGGCTCGTCGTTGCCGAGGTCCGGTAGCTGCTTTTTCAGTCGCTCGCGCGCCTGGTGCAGATGCGCTTTGACTGTCTGGACAGTGATCTTCATCAGGTCGGCGATCTCACGATACTTGTAGTCGTGGTCATACCGCAGCCGAAAACAGATCTGCATCTGCTCGGGCATGGTCTCGACCAGAGCCCAGACCCGCTGGTGTCGTTCTTTGTCGATCAGTCGATCCAGCGGGTTCGGGGCGACCTCCTCCAGATCGAAAGGGTGATCGTCCCCGGGGTCCCTGTCATCTATCGATTTCTCCACCTTGTCACGTTTCGCGGCCTTGCGCCTACGGATCTCATTCTTGTAGACATTGAGAGCGATCGCTTGCCACCAGGTCTCGAAGGAAGACTGGCCCGCGAAGCCTTCAATACCTGTATAGACACGCAGGAAGACGTCTTGTGTTAGGTCGCGGCTTTCTTCCGTTGAAAAACCGCGCCGGCGGAAAAAACGCTCGACGCGGGGATGGAGCAACGCATGGAGCGCGGCCGCGCTCTCTTCGCGTCGTACCCCCTCCCGGATCCGCCTGACGAGCCGGCTGATCTTGGCATCCCCAAAGAACATGGCAGGCCCTTACGCCGGCTCGACCGGAGCGCCGAAGATCTCCTCGCCGAGGCGCGCGAACCGCTCCCGGAGCTCCCCTTCGAGGGCGGCCTTCTGCTCCGCCGGCAGGAACGACTGCCGGAGGGCGGCGAGCGAGAGGCCGGCGAGCTCCGCCGGGCCGTAGCCGAAGGCCTGGTTTAGGTGCAGGTACTCGCGGGTCAGGTTGGTGCCGAAAAAGGCTGGATCGTCGGTGTTGACCGAGACCGGGACGCCAGCCTTCTTCAGCCGATCGAACGGATGGGCGGCCAAGGACGGGAAGACCTTCAGGGCGACGTTCGAGCTCGGGGAGACTTCGAGCGGCATCTGGAGCCGCGCCAGCTCGGCGACGAGCGACGGGTCCTCGATCGCCCGCACCCCGTGGCCGATCCGCTCCGGGTGGCAGTCCGCGAGGACCCCGCGGATCGCCGCCGGCCCGGCGTGCTCGCCGGCGTGCGCCACCCGGTGGAGGCCGGCTTCCTCGGCCGCCTCAAAGTGTGGGCGGAACGGTTCGCTGCCGAAACGCGACTCGCTCCCCGAGAGCCCCAGCGCCACCACCCCCTTCTCCCGCCCGGCGAGCGCCCACTCCAGGGTGACGTCCGCCACCGCCGGGCCGACGTTGCGCACGATGTCGGGAATGAGGCGCAGCACTACCCCGTAGCGGCGCTCCCCCTCGGCGATCGCCGCGGCCAGGGCCTCCCGGATCTCGTCGCCGTCCCGCCCCGCCATCACATGGGTGCCGATGGTGAAGTGCGCCTCGCAGTAGGCAACCTTCTGGTAGGCCTGCTCGGCGAGGAAGTCCAACACCAGGAGCTCGAAGTCCTCCGGGTTGCGGAGCGCCGAGGAGCAGGTGAGATAAATCTGCACGAAGTGCTCGAAGTCCTGGAAACGGAACCAGCGCTTCAGGCCCGCTTCGTCCCGGGCCGGCAGGTCGATGTGATTGCGCCGCGCCAGCTCGAGGAGGATGGCCGGGCGCATGGTCCCCTCCAGGTGGACGTGCAGCTCCACCTTGGGCATGCGCAGGAGAAAGCGGTCGAGGCTCATCAGCCCGCCGCGGAGCCGACCTCCGCCGGGCGCAGGCGGGGCCGGAGCCGCTCGAGCACCGGCTTGGGGACCAGGCCGGAGAGGTCGCCGCCCAGGGCGTAGACCTCCTTGACCAGCCGGCTCGACAGGTAGCTGTAGTCCTCCTTGGGCATCATGAAGACCGTCTCCACCCGCGGGTTCAGGCGCCGGTTCATGAGCGCCATCTGAAACTCGTACTCGAAGTCCGAGACGGCGCGCAGACCGCGCACCACGGCCCGCGCTCCCACCCGCTCCATGAAATCGACCAGAAGGCCCGAGAAGCTCTCCACCCGGCAGCGCCCCCCCACCATCTCGCGGATGATCTCCACCCGCTCCTCAACCGTGAAAAGGGCCCGCTTCTCCTCATTATGAAGGACCGCCACCAGCACCTCGTCAAAAAGGTGGCTGCACCGCTCAATGATGTCCAGATGCCCATTGTGAATGGGATCGAAAGACCCAGGGTAAACGGCAATCCGTGGCGGCATAGGTAGTCCGTGCTCCCGTCCGAGTCTGTCCGTGTCCCGTCCGTGCGTCCGTGCGTCCGTGCTCTTCTAGTGCCGATTCGACAGATCGAAAGTCACCACATTGTAAGCCGCGTCGGTCACCCGCAGCAGCAGCAACCCCCCCTTGGGCGCCGGATCGAGGAGCAGCCGCTCGGTCTTGCCGTCCAGGAGGCCGTCGGCCACCTGGACCGGCTTCCAGTCGGCCGCGTTGACGCTCGCCACCGCCTCGCGGATGGGCGACAGAGCGTCCTGGACCGCGACGTGGAGCACGCCGTCCACCACCTCGGCCTGGGAGAGGACCGGCGGCGCCTGGTCGATCACCACCGGCTCGCTCACCTGCTCGGCAGTCTTCGCTTCGGCGGGGTCGTTCGACTTGCGGTCGGAGACCACCAGGCGGAACCGGTAGATGCCGTCGGGGAGGACGGTGGCGTCGAAGTTGTATCGGTCCTCGTCCAGGTTGTCGGCCACCTTCATCCACTCGGTCGACTCCCGGGCGCGCTCGGCAGGGCGGAACCAGAGCGAGTAAACGAGCTTGTCGTCGTTGGGGTCGGAGGCGGCCCAGCGCAGGGCCCGGTAGCCCTTCTTCCACAGCGGCTTGACCCGCCCTCCCTCGTCCGGGTTGGCGGGCTCCAGGGTGGTGAAGATCCCCTCGCGGTTGGGGTGAGCCGGCTCGAAGACCTGGTTGCTGGGATTGAAGTTGGCCGGCACCAGGATCTGCCCGGGCTCCAAGACCGTCAGGCCGTCGACGTGCGGCGCCAGGTTCTCCTGGCGATAGGAAAGCTCGGTCTCGTAGAGGCGGGGCGAGCCCCCCTTCCCCGCCTGCAGCTCGGCCCGCCATTCGACGTAGCGGCCGCGCGGCAGGTCGGAGAGCGAGACCTCGTCCCCTTCCTTGGGCGTGGTCCAGTTGGACCAGGTCTTGTCGGGCTCGGCGCTTACCCCGCTCCGAAAGGAGAGGTGGACGGCGCTCCCCTCGGGGGAGTCGCCGCGCCAGCGGAAGGCGCCGAAACGGGCGACCTGGCCGGCGTCCAGGGGCGGACTGGTGTAGGTCCCCTTCTCCTCGCGACCGGCGGTGATCCGGTAGAGGGCGCCGCCATTGGTGGTGGCGAACGCCGGGCCGGCCGCGCCGGGCAGGAGAGCCATGATCTGGCGCTCGTCGACCGCCTTTTCGAGCAGCATCTGGTTGTTCTCGTAGCGGTAGAGCTTGCCTTCGAGCCCCGTCCCCACCCACAGCGAGCCGCCCTGCCAGAGGAGCGAGTAGACGGTCTCGTCATTGAACGACCAGACCTTCTCGACCACCCCGGAGGGCGAGATGCGAACGATCTCGCTCTTCGGCCCGGTGTCCTTGCGGCCCGCGGCCGGCGCCGCCTCGGCGCCCTCCCCCTCGACGGTCACCGTCACCGTCGGCTGGCTCCCTCCCCCACCCTTCTTGCCGCCGGCGCCCGGGGCCGGGCGGGCGGCGGCCGGCTTCGCCGGCTCGGTCAGGCTGGCCTCGGAGGAGACCACGGCGGCGTAGCTGGTGCCGTCCGGCGCGGTGGCGAGCGCCACCACCTCGGGCTGCTTGGCGTCGTAGAGCGTCCGCGCCTGGCCGTCCTTGCCGAGGCGGAGGATCAGCCCCTCGCCGGCGGTGCCGAGCAGCAGGTCGCCGTCGGGCAGCACGTCCAAGGTGCGGATGTGGGTGTCGTCGCTGTCGTAGAGCACCGTCCCCTTGCCCTTGCCGTGGTCGTCGGCGACCCGGAAGAGCTTGCCCTGGGTGCCGGTGGCGACGAGGAGCGCTCCGTCCTTGCCGCGGGCCAGGGCCCAGATGTAGGTCTCGCCGGGATCGAAGTACATCTCCCCCTTGCCGCCGGCTCCGGGCGGGATGCGGTAGACCTTGCCGCGCGGCGAGGTGCCGGCGAAGACGGTGCCGTCCGGGTCGACCCAGAGGGCGAACACCTCGGGCTCGGGGGCGGCGAACAGCTCGGCGACCTTGCCCTGGCGGTCGATCGCCAGCACCTTGCCGGCGTTGCCCGTCCCCACCACCCACGACTCGCCGTCTTTACCGCTGCCCGCGCGGACCGCGGCGGAGAACAGGAAGGGCTCGGCGACCGCGGCCAGCCGCTCGGCCCGGGGGGCGAGCTCGATGCGCCCCAGGGAGTCGACGCTCACCCCGGAGAGGGTGCCGGCCAGGAAGGCGCTCTGGCTCTGGGC
>DASQPA010000163.1:0-29835 GCA_035644215.1 Thermoanaerobaculia bacterium | reverse complement strand
CTCCTGGTGGAGGAGAACCGGCTCCGTCCGGAGGAGCTGGCGCTCCCCGGCAACCGGGTCGCGAGCCTCTTTCAACTCGAGACCTGCACCCCGCGCGACCTCCCCCGGCTCACCTCCGAGCTCGCCGCCCTCCTGCCACCGGGCCGAGAGGAACGTTTGCGCCGCGCCTTCACCGAATGGCTCTTCCGATTGCTGCATCGGCTCCTTCCAGGCGCTACAATTCCAGAGACGGCGAAGCTGGAGGAGATGCCCATGATCGAAGAGACCATACTCGAATGGTGGAACGGCGCCCGAGAGGAAGGGCGGCTGGAGGGAGAGACAAAAGGGCGCAGGGAAGGTGAGATCGCAGGGATGCGGCAGATGCTCCTCAAGCTCCTCACGAAACGCTTCGGCAGGCTACCGCAGAAGGCCCGCCGCCGCGTGGAAGCGCTCGCCTCGGCCAGAGAGCTGGAAGCGCTCCTCGGGCGCGCCCTGATGGCAGGGTCTCTGGAGGAGCTGGGGCTCGGGTAGCGGGCCTCGCGCGGCCTGCCGTTCAGGGTGGCGGCGGGGTGGGCTCTTTCGGTGGCTCGACCGGCGTCTGCCGGTTGGGGGCGCCGGCCAGGGCGAGGGCGGTCCGGTAGCCTTCCTTGATCCAGGCGTCGATCCCGCCCTTGATCAGGATACCGTCCTCGAAACCGGAGGCGACGAGGATCCGCATGCCATCCTCGCCGCAGGAGTCGTCCCCCCGGCAGTAGACCAGGAAGGTCTCCTCGCGGTAGGCCGCCAGCTCAAGCAGCCGGTACGGTAGACGGGCCAGGGGGACGTTCAGGGAGTGCAGCAGGTGGCCGGTGTCGCCATGGAACTCGTCCGGCCGGCGCAGGTCGAGGATCAGGACGTCCGGCGAGTCGCGGGTGATCTCGTAGGCCACGTCCGGCGTCACCTTGCGGAAGGCCGGGCGGACGCGGTTCGCCCACCGCCGCTCGATCGCGGCGATGGGGTGGCAGCCGGCGAGGGACGCCGCCACCAGGGCCAGCGCTCCCAAGGCGGCGAGGCCGAGGAGCGATGCCCGGCGCGAGCGGCGGCGGGAACAGGCTTTTAGTCCAGGCATTCTTCGAGCTCCACCTCGGGACAGACCTCGCCCACGACCAGGCCGCGGCAGTTGCGCAGGACCGGCCGATAGTGCTCGGCGAGCGATGCAAACTCCTCGCCGGAGAGCGAGCCCATCTGGCGCAGGAGGTCGAGCACCACCCCGTCGCGGCAGCGCTCGCCGCCGTCGGCGATCTTGAGCACGATGCCCAGGGCGACCGGCCCGCGCACCGCCAGGGCGTAGACCCCCTCCGCCCCCTCCTTGCCGAGCACCCGCCCCCCCGTCGCCTCCATGAGCCGGGTGGTGAAGCGCCCGGGGCCGGCGACCATCTCGGGCGCACCGGTCATCGCCGCCACCACCCGGCGGACGGCGGCGGCCACGGCGGGCGGCAGGCCGGCGGCTTCGGGGTCGGCGAGGGCCGCGTAGCCGCGGGCGGCGACCGCGAGCGGCAGGTGGAAGGTGGGGACGCTGCAGCCGTCCATCCCCACCCCGATCTCCCGCCGGTCGCGCCGCACGATCACGGCGAACTGGTCCAGGATGCGCTCCTGGAGCGGATGGGAGGGATCGACGTAGTCGGCAGAAGGCAGGCTGAGCAGGCGGCAGGCGAGGAGCATCCCGGCATGCTTGCCCGAGCAGTTGCTATGCAGCAGGCCGGGCGCCTCGCCTTTCTGGGCCAGCGCCTCTGCCGCGGCGCGGTCGAACGGCACGTGGGTCCCGCAGAGGAGATCGGCGGTCGTGAAGCCCCCCCGCTCGAGGAGCGAGGCGGCCCGCCGGGTGTGCTCGGGGGTGCCGCCGTGCGAGGCGCAGATCAAGGCGATGTCGGCATCGGAGAGGGCGAAGCGCTCGGCGCCGCCGCCCAGGAGCAGGGGGAGGATCTGGAACGGCTTGGCCGCCGAGCGCAGGTAGGTCGCCGTCTCCGGAACGCCGGGGTCGCCGAGCCGCGCCACCAGCTGTCCTTCCGGGGTGACCACCGCCGCCACTCCGAAGTGCCAGGACTCGGGCCGGCCGCCGCGCAGGACGGTCGCGATGCGGGAGAACAGGGCCTACCGCTCCCCGGCCAGGGCCGCCGGCACCGAATCGTAAGTGGGGAACAGCTCGGCCAGGCGCGCCACCTGAAGGAGCTTGCGGATGCGGTCCGAGGGGTTGACCAGGATCAGCTCGCGCTTGAAGTCGCGGAAGCGGCCGAGGTAGCCGACCAGCTCGCCGATGCCGGTCGAGTCGATGTAGTTGATCTTCGAGAAGTCGATGATGACGTGACCGGAGTCGTCTTTGAGCGCCCGCTCCAGGGTTTGGGCGAAGAACTGCGCGCTCTCCCCGAGCTTGATGACCCCCTCCACGTTGAGCAGGGTGTAGCCGTCTAGGTGCCGTTTCTCGACGATCATCGCGAGGGTCGCCCTGAAGGGGAATGCAGTCTAGCACAGCGGGTCCTTTAGAATGCTGCGCCATGGACCCGAGCTCCCACTCCCCGACCGACCCCACGATCGAGCTGCTCAAGGCCCTGGTCGCGATCGACTCGGTGAACCCCTCGCTCGTCCCCGGCGGCGCCGGCGAGGGGGAGATCGCCCGCGCCGTCGCCGCCGAGCTCCGATCCTTCGGCTGCGCGGTCGAGGTGACCGAGGTGACTCCCGGCCGGCCCAATGTCGTCGGCGTGCTCGCAGGGCGCCGGCCGGGCCGCTCGCTCCTCCTCTGTGGCCACCTCGACACCGTTGGGGTGACCGGGATGGCCGCCCCCTTCTCCCCGGTCGTGCGGGACGGCCGGCTCTATGGGCGGGGAGCGGTCGACATGAAGGGAGGGGTGGCGGCGATGCTCGGCGCCGTCCGCCTCGTCGCCGCCCAGGGAGGGCTCGCGGCCGGGCGCCTGATCGTCGGGGCGGTGGCCGACGAGGAGTACACGAGCCTGGGGGCCGAGGCGCTGGCGCGGGCGGTCGCGGCCGACGCGGCGGTGATCACCGAGCCGACCGACCTGGCGGTGGCGGTGGCGCACAAGGGCTTCTCGTGGGTCGAGGTGACCACCGCGGGCCGGGCCGCCCATGGCAGCCGCCCGCTCGACGGGCGGGACGCCATCCTGCGCATGGGCCGGGTGCTCGGCCGGCTGGAGGCGCTCGACCGGGCGCTCCAGGCGGCGCCCCCGCACCCGCTCCTCGGTACCGCCTCCCTCCACGCCTCCCTGATCGAGGGGGGGCGCGAGCTCAGCACCTACCCCGACCGCTGCACGCTGTCGCTGGAGCGCCGGACCCTGCCGGGCGAGGCGGTCGAGGCCGGCCCGCGGGAAGTCGAGGCCCTCCTCCAGCGGTTGGTCGAGGAGGACGGCGAGCTCCAGGCCGAGAGCCGCTTCCTCTTCGGCCGC
The DNA here is from genome assembly GCA_035644215.1 of Thermoanaerobaculia bacterium. Lineage (GTDB taxonomy): Bacteria > Acidobacteriota > Thermoanaerobaculia > Multivoradales > UBA5704 > DASQPA01. The sequence goes on along the minus strand of DASQPA010000163.1, from coordinate 26,422 downwards.
CCGGCCTACGAGACCCCGGCCGGGCATCCGCTGCCGGGCCTCCTCGCAGCCGCCCTCGCCCGGGCCGGCCGCCCGGCTCGCCGGAGCGGAGTGAGCTTCTGGACCGACGCCGCCGTCCTCGGCCACGCCGGCATCCCGACGGTGATCTTCGGTCCCGGCGGGGTGGGGCTCCACGCGGTCGAGGAGTATGTGCGAATCGACGAGGTTCTGACCTGCCGGGACGTGCTGGCCGCGGTGGCGCGGGAGCTCTGCGAAGGCGAGTGAACCCCTACAGTGCGGCCAGCTCCTCGGCCATCTGCGCGGCGCTCCCGAAGCGATCGGCAGGATGGAAGGCGGTGGCGCGGGCGAGGATCCGCAGCAGCGGGTCGTCGGGAGCCAGGCGCGGTCCACGCTCCCCGCGCACGACCCGGCGCAGCAGCGCGCCGACGGCATAGAGGTCGCTCCACCGGCTGGCGGGAGAGCCCGCCCGCACCTCGGGCGCCAGCCGGGCGGTGGGCTCGAAGCTCATCCGGGTGAGGCCGAAGCCGGTCACCGCGAGGTGCCCGGCCGGGCCGACGATCACCTCGCCCTCGCCCAGGTGGCGATGGAGGAGGCCGTGGCCGTGCGCCTCGGCGAGGACGTCGAGGAGCTGGCACCCCCAGTCGAGGAGGCGGTCGCGGTCGGGCTGGAGGCCGGCGGCAAGCGACTCGTCCAGGGTGCGGCCCGGGGTGGCGGCGAAGGCGATCAGCAGGTCGCCCTCGTCTTCGGCGATCTCATAGAGGGCCGGGATGCCGGGGTGGTAGAGGCGCTCCAGGGCGGCGGTCTCGGCGAGCAGCACCTCCCAGGGGACCTCGCCGTCGTCCGTCCCCTGGCGCGACGGGGGGATCACCGCCAGCACCACCTCGCAATCGCTCCGGGTGTCGAGCGCGGGGCAGGCCGTCCCCCAGGGGACCGCGCCGCCGTCGGCGAGAACCTCGTAGGGTCCGATCCGGACTACCCCTCGTGCCATCGCGATCGACATCGTCTTCTCCATCCTTCTTCCAGTTCCGTGCAGGCGGAGGGCGGGAACGGGACAATCGCAAACGCTGGTTTGCGCTGGCGGTTTGCCGGGAAGGCCCGGCCGCGGTAGGGTTGGCAACCATGCGCGTCGGCGTGCTCGCGGATACCCACAACCTCCTGCGGCCGCGGGTGCTCGAGCTCCTTGCCGGCTGCGACCGCCTGCTCCACGCTGGCGACGTGGGTGAGCCGGAGATCCTGGAGAGCCTGCGGCAGATCGCCCCGCTCGAAGCGGTACGCGGCAATACCGACAGCGGGGAGAGGCTCCCCGAGACGCTCACCGGCGAGCTCGGCGGTCTGGCCTTCGGGATGGTCCACCGCCGCGAGGACGTCCCGGCGGACTGGCCGTCACGCCTGCGGCTCGTCGTCTTCGGCCACTCGCACCGGCCGGAGCTCTCCTGGCGTGGCGATTGCTTGTTGTTGAACCCTGGCGCCTGTGGCGCCCGTCGCTTCCATCTTCCTTTGACGCTCGCTATCCTCACGGTGATCCAGGACCCGGCCGTCCGGCTGATTCCGGAGATCCTGGCCGTCGAGTAGGCTCACCCGCCGTCGCAGTGCGCTTTCCTGGGAGGGATCATGCGTCACCTACGTTTCAGTATCGCCAATATCACCAGCATCGCCAATGTCGCCAATATCGCCAATATCGCCGGCATTGCCGTCGTCCTCGCCACCGCTCTCCTCTCGCCGCGGCCCGCCTCGGCGGCTCTCTTCGAGCTCTTCCAGCACGGCGGCCGGGCCACCGGCCAGGCGGGGGCGTTCACCGCCCGGGCCGCGGACCCGTCGGCGGTCTTCTACAACCCGGCGGCCATCACCAAGCTCCAGGGCACCCAGGTCGAGGCCGGCCTCGACTTCACCAATCCGCAGGACGAGTACCGGAGCGCCACCGGCAACTTCAAGGCTCACCACGTCATCAACTTCCCGCCCGCGGCCTACGTCACCCATCACTTCGGGAACGGCAGCCCGGTGGCGGTGGGGCTCGGCCTCGACTCTCCCTACTGGAACGACCTCAACTGGGACGACGCCCTCTTTCCCGGGCGCTTCCTGGACCGCCGCTTCCGCCTGGAGGTCGTCGAGCTGCACCCGGTCCTCGGCTGGGAGGTCACCGACGACCTCTCCGTCGGCGGCGGCCTGCGCTATCTCTATGGAACCCTGGAGCAGGCGGACAACGGGCTGGTGCAGGTGTTCATCCCCGGCGGCCCTCTCCCCGCCGTCGAGGTGCAGCGGGACGCCGAGACCAAGGTCCACAAGCTGGCCTGGGACCTGGCGGTCCACTACGTCCGCCCGGCCTGGGGCTGGGGGGCGGTCTTCCGCAGCGCCGCCAAGCTATCCGGCACCGGCGACGCCACCTACGAGGCGCGCGACGTGCCGGCCATTCCGGGCCTCGCGGAAGCGCTCGCCGCCCGCCTGACCAACGGCCGCGCCAGCCAGTCGTTCGAGCTGCCCGACGAGCTGCGGGGCGGCTTCTGGTTCGCCCCCTACCCCGAGCTGCGGGTGGAGCTCGACGCCTCCTACGACCGCTGGTCCCAGGTTGGGGACGACGTCATCACCTACACCCCCGACGCCTTCCGGAACGGACCGAGCGTCCGCCCGCGGCGCTGGGACAATACCCTCTCGCTCCGCTTGGGGGTCGAGGGGAACGTCACCGACAACTTCCTGCTCCATGGCGGGTTCGGCATCGAGCCCTCGCCCGTCTCCTCGGGGACGATCGAGCCCGGCTTCCCCCAGGGGGACGTCAAGGTCTACTCCTTCGGCTTCACCTACAACCTGCCCCAGATGTCCTTCGACGTCGGCTACTCCCTGCACCAGGGGGACGCGCGCGGCGCCACGGGGCAGGAGCTGCTGAATCCCGCGGTTACCAGCCGCTACTCGGCGCGGGATCAGGTTTGGGCGGGGTCGTTGCGCTGGCGGTTCTAGAGTCGGAGAGAGCGGCGCGGGAGGCGAGCCGGCGCAGGCGCCAGGTCCGCGCCGCGGTCACCGCGGACCAGTAGCCGCGGACCAGGCGGAAGGCGCGGCTGCCCTCGACCCGCGCCCACTCCTCCTCCTGGGCGCGGAGGTGCAGAGTGAGACGGCGCACCGCCGCCGCGCCGGAACGCACCTGCAGCCGCAAGTCTTCGATCTCCTGCTCCTGCCGGGCGGCCAACTGCTCCAGGTCGGAGGGAGCGCGGGCAGGGGGGGTGGTCAGCGCCGCGGTCAGGCGCTCCACCGCCGCGCCGGAACGCAGCTGCTCCCCCAGGCGGTCGATCTCCTGCTCCTGCTCGGCGGCCAGCCGCCGCAGGTCGGAGTAGAGGACCCGCAGGGGGCCGGAGACTTCGACCGTCGCCGCCGGAACGCGACTCCGGAGCGCCGCGGCGAGCAGGTGCTCGTTGGCCGCCAGCATCTCCCGCTCGCGGGGAGAGGGCCGGTAGGACCGGGGCACCGGCACCTCGCCGGCCGACTGATCGGCGGCGGCCTCCAGCTCCGCGTAGAGGTCCAGGGCCTCGGGGAGGAGGGCGCGCCAGCGGAGCTCGGCCGCCCACAGTCCGCCCCGCAGGTCCTCGGGCACGAAGAGGGCCTGCAGTCCCTCGGCGCGGACCGGCAGGCCGAGCCAGGCCGCGAGCGACCCGATCGCCGAGTCGAGGCGGCCCGCCACGGCCCAGACGTTCCACAGCCGGCAGCTGCCGGGGTGGGCGCGATGGAAGGCGAGGAGCCGGGCGTTGTAGACCTCCCAGGCGCGGAGGGCGGTCCAGGGATCGAGCTGCACCTCGAGGTCGATGCCGCGGCGCAGGAGCGACAGAGCGACCTCCACCGGATGCCGGTAGACGAGGAGGAAGCGGGCCGCGGGCAGGAGGGGGCGCCAGAAGTCCAGGAAGAGCGAGCTCCGCGGGTCCTTGAAGCCCCACAGGGGATGCGCCGGGCGACGAGCTGGCGCGCCGCCCCCTCTTCCGCCGGCGTCGCCCGCGGCTGCCAGTCGGCGGGCGGCGCCAGGGCGCCGATCCCGCGGCGGCCCAGGAAGCGCTCGTGGAATTGCAGAAACTCGACGTCCTCGAAATGGCCGTGCCGGTTGCCCCGGCCGGCCGTCACCAGCTGGTCGCCCAGGTCGACGCCGGCCCGCCCCAGGGCGTTCGCCAGGAGTGAGGTGCCGGAGCGGTGCATACCGGTGATGACGATGCTACGAGACATTCTGGCGACCTGGAATGGAGCGACGTTGTACCAGAAGACCGGGGGGCCCGTCTACGTCCGGCGTCGGGTCAGCGCCCCGGCGCCGGCGGCTCGCTCTCGCCGAAGACCTCGCGGATCACCGCCTTGATCCGGCGCTCGAGCTCCGCGGTGTCGATGGCGCCCGGCAGCTCGGTACCCACCGGGGGTGCCGGGCTCGCCGGCGAGGGCCGATCGTGGTACCCGGCCTGGTGCAGACGCTCGAGCAGGCGCTCCATCACCCGCCCCCCCGCTCCCTGCCGCGGCTCGTCCGGCTCCGGATAGAGGACGCGGAAGAAAATCCCCGGCTCGACGTCCACCACTTCCAGAATCGCCAGGACGTGCCGGTACTTGAGCTCCACCCGGCCGGTGAGCACCTGGCTCGAGTAACCTCGCCCCTGGCCGAGCAGGCGATCCAGGTCCTGGCGGTTGAGCCCGGCGATCTGGACCAGGGTCGCGAGCAGCTTCGTCGCCCGTCGGATCTCGTCCTCGATCATGGGAGGAGCCTAGCACGGCGGCGGTTATGACGATGGAGATCTGTTTTCTACGATCAGTCCCGATATTTTTCTGCACCCCGGCCATGGATTCCCCCTCTGAGCCCGGTCGGTCTTCAAAAACCCGCCTTCGATCGCCTTTTCTCCACCTTCGAGAGCGAAAAACCTGGCCGGGTACCGAAAGACACTACCGCGGCCAGCGCGCTCGGGACTTCGGCGCCTAAAGCCGGCACACTAGGGGGATGCGCTCGTCCCGCGGGCACCGGGGCCATGGGGGCGCCCGGATCGCACCCCGGGACAGGAGAGAACCATGCCTCGCACCACCGCACGCCGTATTTCTGTCGCCCTGATGCTCATCGCCGTCCTCGCCCTGCCCGTCCGTCCCGCCGCCGCGGCGGGCCTCGCCAACCCTTTGGCCCCAGCCTCCCGCTCGGTCGATCGGCTCTGGAGCTGGCTCACGGACTTCTGGGTCAACGGGGTGGCCGCGTCCAAGCGCCCGGCGGCAGGGCGCCGGCAGCCCTCGGCCCTGATTGGCAAGCTCGGCGGCTTCCTCGACCCCGACGGCGCCCGGCTGGTCCCGACGACCGGCACCGTCATCAATCACTGAGTCCCCGCCACGGGGGCTCACTACGACCGGGAGCGGCGCCCCTGCCGCTCCCGGCCCCTCTTTCGGCGCCGCTCTGTGTCAGAATACCCCCTGACGCTCGCAGAGGGACGAAGAGGAGGGAGAGGCTTGACCGACCACCCCACGCCCGCCACCCTGGAGGCATTCCTGCGCTCCCAGCTTTCCCCGGAGGAGCGGGGCGCCGTGCTCGCCCATCTGCTCCACGGCTGCGAGAGCTGCCGCGAGGTGATGGCCCCCCTGGCGTCCGTCCTCTTCCACCCCGGTCGCGCCGAGCCGCCGGGCGACGGCTGGGAGTACGAGTTCCCCATCACCCGGGCGGTCAAACGCGCCTTGCGCGAGGCGCGGGACCTGTCCCGCGAGCGGGAGATCGCCGCCGGCGAGATCGCCGCCCTGCTGCGCGGCGGCACGATGCCGGGCCGCCTCGCCGCCGAACCCGCCGGTGCCGCCGGTCGCCGTGGCTGGGCCTGGTGCGAGCAGTTCATCGAGGAGAGCCGGGGGCAGGTCCGCGAGGACCCGCCGACCGCCGTCCTCCTCGCCACCTTCGCCGTCACCCTGGCGGAGAGCAAGCTCGAAGCCGAGCGCTTTCCGCCCGGTCAGCTCGCCGACCTCTGCGCCCGCGCCCGCGCCGAGCTCGGGAACGCGCGCCGGGTGAGCGACGATCTGCCGAACGCCGAGGGGGAGCTGATGCGCGCCCTCGCCCACGCCGAGCGGGGGACCGGCGACCCGCTGCTCCTCGCCCAGATCATGGGGCTCTGCGCCGCCCTCTTCCGCGACCAGCGGCGGTTCACCGAGGCTCGCGGCCTGCTCGACGCGGTGGTCGGCATCTACCGGGACCACGGCGAGCCCCACCTCGCCGGGCGCGCCCTGGTGAGCAAGGGCCTCCTCGTCGGCGTCGACAACGACCCCTGGGGAGCGATCCGCCTGATCGAGGAGGGGATCGCCCTGATCGACCCGCGCCGCGAGCCGGCCCTCCTCTTCAACGCCGTCGCCAGCCTCTCCTGGTTCCTCGTCGACGCCGGCCAGCTGGACGCCGCCGAGCGCCTCATCCGATCGAGCAACGGCCTCTACACCACTCTCGCCGGCGCCGTCGAGCTGACCAAGCTGCGCTGGATGGAGGGGCGGATCGACGCCGGGCGGGGTCACCTGGCGGCGGCCGTGTCCTCCCTGACCGAGGCGCGCCAGGGTTTCGCCCGCCACGGCAAGCCGGGCGACGTGGCCCTGGTCTCGCTCGACCTCGCCGCCGTCTACCTGCGCCAGGGTCGGCCGGCCGAGGTGGGTCGCTTGGCCGACGAGATGCTCGTCACCTTCCGCGCCCTGGGGATACGGCGCGAGGCGATCGCCGCCCTCCTCCTCCTCCAGGAGGCGGTGCAGACCGAGCGGGCCACCCTCGCCCTGTGCGAGGAGGTCGCCGCCCAGCTGCGGCGGCTCGACCGCGAAGGGCTGCAGGAGACCCGCCGGGCCTAGTCGCACAGGGCAGGCACGGGGGCCAGCCCCTACCGCACCACCGCCAACCGCGGCCGCGCGGTGGCCGGCGGGACCGCCCCGAAGCGGCGCTCGCGGGAGTGGAACTCGGCCACCGCGACCGCCAGGTCGTCCGCGGCGAAATCCGGCCACATCCGCTCGGTGAAGACCAGCTCGGCGTAGGCGCATTCCCAGAGCAGGAAATCGGAGAGCCGCTGCTCTCCGCCGGTGCGGATCAGGAGGTCGACGTCCGGCACCGGCAGGCCGTCGTGCGGATCGGCGAGCAGGCGGGCGAAGAGCTCGCGCGAGAGGGGCTCGCCCTGCCCACTCATCCGGCGGGCGGCGCGGAGGATGGCGTCGCGCGCCGAGTAGTCGACGGCGATGCGCAGGAGGAACGCGTCGGCGCCGGCGGTCGCCGCCTCCGCCGATTCGATCGCCCGGACCAGGCCGCCGGGCAGCCGGTCCCGCCGGCCGATGACGGCGATCCGCACCCCCCGCTCGGCACAACGCCGCGCTTCCCGGCCGAGGAAGGAGCGGAGGAGCCGCATCAGCGCCCCCACCTCGTCGGGGGGCCGCTTCCAGTTGTCGGACGAGAAGGCGAAGAGGGTAAGGACCGCGATCCCGAGGTCCGGCGCCGCCTCCACGGTGCGCCGCACGGCCTCCGCCCCGGCCTCGTGCCCGGCCATCCGCGAACGCCCCCGGGCGAGCGCCCAGCGGCCGTTGCCGTCCATGATGATGGCCGCGTGGAGACCTTGCATGCATCCCTCCTAAAGAGCTTTTTGGTACAAAGCCGATCCTCACAAAAAAAGTCGCTGCCGGCCTTCGCGTCTCAGACGTGCCGGGTGGCGCGGATGATCGCCTCCATGTGGTCGAGATAGCGCTCGAGCGCGCGCCGGCCGGGCGGCGCCAGGCGGTACTCGGTCTTCGGCACCCGACCCTCGAAGTACTTGGCGCAGGCGATGTAACCCGCCTCCTCCAGCTTGCGGGCGTGGACGCTCAGATTGCCGTCGGTCGTCTTCAAGAGCTTCTTCAGGTCGTTGAAGCTCAGGCTGTCGTTGACCGCGAGAGCGCTCACGATGCCCAGCCGCATCCGCTCGTGGATGAGGCGGTCGAGATCGAGCGCCTCGCCCTCCGGCGAACGGACCGGCTCCTCCGCGTCGGCGGAGCTTTCGAGGTGAGGCAGACGTTGGCGCCGCGACATCGGTCAATCGCCTTTCAGCCGCCGTGCCCGCGCGCGATGAGCGCGCCGAAGAGGAGGTGGAGGCCGCCGAAGCCGCCGGCCAGGAGCGCGTCGCCCCAGGCAAAGGGACAGACGAGGGTGATCGCGCCCAGGGCCATGAAGGCGAGCCCCATGACCGGCACGATGCGGACCGAGAAGGCGCCGCCGGTGACGACGCCGGTGCCGTAGAGGAGGAGCCAGGTGCCGGGGAGGAAGCCGAAGGCCCCCGAGGCCACCAGGATTCCAGTCAGAATGGCCCCGGCGGCGAACGGCGGCAGGAGCCCCAGGGCGAAGCGGCGCCCCGGCTTGGTGAACAGGCCGATCTCCGCCCGCCGCGCCTTCCAGCCGATGGCGGCGCAGGTGAGGACGCAGGCGAGGAGCGCCTCGGCCAGCCAGGTGAAGAGCCAGCTGCGCGGCTCTCCCTGCCGGGAAGCCAGCCAGGCCGCCAGCAGCGCGGTCCCGCCAACGGCCATCTCCCCGATCCCGGAGACGGCGGTGAAGCAGGCCGCCCCCTCCATGGTCTCGCGGATGAACCGCAGGTTGTCCATGGCATGGACGTGCAGGGCGGGGGGGGGCAGCGTCTCGGAGCGCGAGCGGGCGGGGCGCGTGGCGGTCACGCAAGGGAATGTAGCGGTTGCGGGCAGGAGTGTCAAGTTCTTTGCACTGCAAAGCGCTGCTTGCGCAGGGAGGGGGGATGCTACAGTCCTTCTCGGCGGGCGAGGGGAACCTCACAAAGCTCGAAACCGAAAGGAGCCATCGCCATGACCAAGCGCCTGATCTTCCTCGCCGTTCTCTTCCTGATCCCCGCATGGGCGTTCGCCGCCACCCCAGGCGGCTCGGCCGCAACCGCACCGTTGCCGGCCGCCTGGCTTGCCGTCTCCGCGGCGCCGGCCGCCGCGCCAGCTCTCGACCTCCCGGCCTGGCTCGCCAGCCCGGATCAACCTCAGGCCGCCAGCAGCTGCGGACCGAACTTCTGTACCCAGGCGCAGCGGACGCAATGCGCGCAGACCTGCCACCACGCACCCTTCGTCGGCCTGCAGTGTTGTTCGAACTGCACGACGATCTGCAACTGCGGCAGCGTCCCGATCGAGTGCTAGGGTAGTCGGTCTCCTCCCCTCGCCCGCCCCCTGCAATTCGGCGACGACGGAACGACACGCGGCGATCACTGCGCGACACCCGGCGATCACAGAACGACGCTCGCCAATCACTGCGCGACGTGCGGCAGTGACCGAATGACGCGCGGCTGTGATCGAACGACGCCCGGCTGCGACCGAATGACGCGCGGCGAGGACTGCCGTGATCCGGGGCGCCCCCCTCCTGACCTCCCCCCTGACCCTGACCCAACCCTCCCCCTCCCAGGGGGGAGGGACCCACCGCCCCTCGACGCCAAGGCTCGCGCCTGGGATCGGGGGGATCCGCCAAACCCACAGCCGGGCCTCCTCTCCCCTCTCCCGGCGGTGCGGGAGGGGGGCCGGGAGAGGGGCCGGGGGTGAGGGCTCCGTGCCCCCGCCCTTGACCTTATCGAACCCCTCCTATACCTTGGCTGTCTTGGTCCCGGGGGCTCCCGGGCTCTTTTCTTTTCGCGGAGGACAGGCTTGGCCATGTTGCGCAAAAACATCCAGCTGGGACTCCGCAAGCTCCTCAACCAGCCCGGGTTCACCCTCGTCGCCATCCTCGCCCTGGGGGTGGGGATCGGCGCCAACTGCGCCATCTTCAGCCTCCTGGACGCCGTCGTCCTCTCCCCCCTGCCGTACAAGCAGCCCGACCGGATCGTGGCGATCTGGGCCTCCTCGCCGGAGCAGGGGCTGGAGCAGACCGAGGTCTCCTTCACCAAGGTCCGCGCCCTGGCCGAGGCCGGCAAGTCGTGGAGCGCCATCACCACCTACATGGAGGAGGCGTTCAACCTCACCGAGCGCGACAATCCTGAAACGCTCGACGGCGCGCGGGTCTCCGCCGGCTTCTTCGACGTCTGGGGGGTCGAGCCGATCCTCGGCCGCCGTTTCCTCCCCGCCGAGGACAAGAAGGGCGGCGGCAACGTCGTCCTCCTCTCCCAGGGCTACTGGGAACGGCGCTTCGGCGGCGACAAGGGCGTCCTCGGCCGGGTCCTCCATTTGGACGGCAAGGCCTACACCGTCGTGGGCGTGCTCCCCAAGGTTCTCTCCTTCCCCTTCTCCCAGGTGCAGCTCTGGGTGCCGCGGCCGAACGAGATGAGCTTCCTTTCCGACCAGCAGATCGAGCTCGGCTCGGGCTACCTCTTCGCCGCCGGGCGCCTGGCCCCCGGCGTGTCGCTCGCCAAAGCCGCCGACGAGGCCGAGCGGATCAACCGGCGCTACGGCGAGCAGTTCAAGGAGAACCAGGACGCCCCTTTCCACCTCAAGCTCATCCCCATGAACCAGCAGCTCGTGGGGCAGAGCCGCACCGCCCTCTTCCTGCTCCTGGGCGCCGTCGGCTTCGTCCTTCTCATCGCCTGCGCCGACGTGGCGAACCTCCTCCTCGCCCAGGGCATGGCGCGCGGCCGCGAGGTGGCGATCCGGGTGGCCATGGGGGCCAGCCGGCCGCAGATCCTCGGCCAGCGGATGATCGAAGGGGTGATCCTCTCCCTGGTGGGGAGCGCCGTGGGCCTCCTCCTCGCCCACTGGGGGCTGCGCCTCCTGGTCGCCGCCAACCCGGCCAACCTGCCGCGCATCGAGGAAGCGGGTCTGAACGGACGGGTGCTCGGCTTCACCGTCGTCCTCGCCTTCCTGACCGGCATCCTCTCCTCGCTGGCGCCGGCCGTCCAGACCACCCGCACCGATCCGCGCACGGCGCTCCGCGAAGGCGACCGCAGCGCCACCGGCGGAGCGGGCCGCGGGCGGACCCAGGGGCTCCTGGTCGCCGCCGAGGTCGCCCTCGCCCTCGTCCTCTTGATCGGCGCCAGCCTCTTGATCCGCAGCTTCCGCACCGTCTCCGCGGTCGACCCCGGGTTCGACAGCCGGAACCTCGTCGTCTCCCAGGTGTCCCTCCCCACCGCCAAGTACCCCACGATCGAGGGCCGGCGGGTCTTCTTCGAGTCGATGCTGGAGCGCGTAAGGGCCATCCCCGGAGTGCAGTCGGCCACCTTCTCGGACTTCCTTCCCATCCAGGGGACGGCGCACGCCAACGTCCTCGTCGAGGGGCAGCCGATCCCGCCGCCCGACCAGCAGCCGCTGGTCTGGCGGCTGATGGTCCAACCCGGCTACTTCCAGACCCTGGGAGTCCACCTCCTCTCCGGCCGCGACTTCGATCCCAAAGCCGGCCCCGAGGCGCCGGTCGAGGTGCTGATCAACGAATCGCTGCGCCGCCAGTTCTTCGCCGGCAGCAACCCGGTGGGCCAGCATCTGCTCATCGGCCGCGTCCACCTGCGGACGACGATCGTGGGCGTCGTCGCTGACATCCAGCAGCTGGGCCTCGACAGCAAGAAGGAGCCGGAGTTCTTCCTCTCCGCCCACCAGGCGAGGAAAGAGCTGGCGCCCACCACCTTCATGCAGCTCCAGGTGCGCACCGCGCTGCCGGTCGAAAACGTCGCCCAGGCCATTCGCCAGGAAGTGCAGGGGATCGACCGCGAGCAGCCGGTCGCCGACCTCGCGACCATGGAGTCGATCGTCGCCAGCTCGATCGCCAGCCGCCGCCTGACCATGGGCCTCCTCTCCGGCTTCTCCTGCGTCGCCCTCGCCCTCTGCCTCTTGGGGATCTACGGTGTCGTCGCCCATTCGGTGACGCTGCGCGAGAAGGAGATCGGGGTGCGCATGGCGTTGGGCGCCCAGGCCGGCCAGGTGCTGGCCTCGGTGACCCGCCAGGGCTTCCGCTGGATTCTCTTGGGGCTCGCGGTGGGGATCGTCGGCGCCGTGACGCTCAGCTTCCTCCTCACCCGGATGATCGCCAGCGTCCTCTTCGAGGTCAGCCCCACCGACCCGCTCTATCTCACCACCACCCCTCTCGCCCTGGCGCTCGTCGCCCTCCTCGCCTGCTACCTGCCGGCCCGGAAGGCGACCCGCATCGCGCCCGCCATTACCTTGAGGAACGAGTAACGCGCATCCGAAGCACCGAAACGTACCCCCGTCTGCACCCTGCTATGAGATAGAGCGCAGTTCCTCCCGGAGGATCAGTATTCCCTTGAACGACGACACCACCGATTCCGCCCCCGGGTTTCCCGCCCTCGCCGTGATCGGCATGGCGGGGCGCTTCCCGGGTGCTGCGAGCATCGCGGAGCTGTGGGAGAACCTCCGCCAGGGAGTGGAGTCGATCTCGTTCGCCACACCGGAGGAGCTGGCCGCGGCGGGAGTCGACCCGGCGCTCGCCGCCGATCCCCGCTACGTCCCGGCAGCCGGCGTGCTCGCAGGCGCCGACCGCTTCGACGCGGCGCTCTTCGGCTTCACCCCGCGCGAGGCGGAGCTCCTGGATCCCCAACACCGGGTGTTCCTCGAATGCGCCTGGGAGGCGCTGGAGGACGCCGGTTACGATCCGGCCCGGGAGATCGCCGGGGAGGGCGGCGGCACGGTGGGGGTCTTCGGCGGCGCCAGCCTGAATGGCTATCTCCTCTACAACTTGCTGCCCAGCGGGGCGTTCGCCGGCGGCGGGGTGCAGGCGGCGATCGCTTCGGACAAGGATTTCCTGACCACCCGGGTCTCCTACAAGCTCGATCTGAAAGGCCCCAGCCTCGACGTGCAGACCGCCTGCTCGACCTCGCTGGTCGCCGTCGTCCTCGCCTGCCAGAGCCTGCTCAACTATGGCTGTGACCTCGCCTTGGCCGGCGGGGTGTCGGTGCGCGAGCCGCGGCATGCCGGCTATCTCTACCAGGAGAACGGCATCCTCTCCCCCGACGGCCACTGCCGCCCCTTCGACGCGGCCGCCCGCGGGACCGTCCCCGGCAACGGAGTGGGGATCGTCGTCCTGAAGCGCCTGGAGGAGGCGCAGGCCGACGGCGACACCATCCACGCGGTGATCCGCGGCGCCGCGATCAACAACGACGGCGCGGCGAAGGTCGGTTTCACCGCCCCCTCGGTCGCCGGCCAGGCCGAGGTGGTGGGGATGGCCCTCGCCATCGCCGGGGTGCGGCCGCGCGAGGTGACCTACATCGAGACCCACGGCACCGCGACGCCGATGGGCGATCCCATCGAGGTGCGGGCCCTCGACCGCATCTTCCGGGCGGATACGTCCGAACGGGGCTTCTGCACCCTGGGCTCGATCAAGGGGAACCTGGGGCACCTGGACGCCGCGGCCGGGGTGACCGGGCTGATCAAGGCGATCCTCGCCCTGGAGCACCGGGAGATCCCCCCCACCCTCCACTTCGAGCGGCCGAACCCCGAGCTCGACCTCGACAACGGCCCCTTCCGCGTCCACTCGACCCTCACCCCCTGGAAAACCGACCGGCTGCCCCGGAGGGCCGGGGTGTCGTCGTTCGGGATTGGGGGGACGAATGCGCATGTGGTGCTGGAGGAGGGGAAGAACACGGACGAAGAGGACGAAAAGGACGAACACGACGGCGCGGAGCTGCTGCTGTTCTCGGCGCGCACGCCGGAGGCTCTGGCGGCTTTGGCGGCGCGGTTCGCCGAGCATCTCGAGCAAGCCTCGACCTCGGGTCCCTCCCCCCGCCCCCTCTCCGACATCGCCTTCACCCTCCGCCGCGGCCGCCGGCAGCTCCCCGTCCGCCGGGCCATCGTCGCCGCGGACCGCGAGGCAGCCCTCGCCGCTCTCCAGGGCGCCGCGCCGGAGCGGGTCTTCACCGCGGAAATCTTCCCCGGCGAGGCGGGCGAGCGGACGGTCGCCTTCCTCTTCCCCGGCCAGGGGGCGCAGCAGGCCGGGATGGCGGGGGAGATCTATCCTCGCGAAGCGGTCTTCCGGCGCGAGATCGACCACTGTCGGGAGATCCTCGCTCCCCACCTTCCCGCCGGCCTCGACCTCGTCGACCTGCTGGCGCCGCCGCCGGGCGCCGAGAGCGCGGCGGCGGAGAGGCTCGCCACCACCGAGATCGCCCAGCCGGCCCTCTTCGCCGTCGAGATCGCCCTCGCCCGGCTCTGGATGTCCTGGGGGGTGCGCCCGGCGGCGATGCTGGGGCACAGCCTGGGCGAGCTGACGGCGGCCTGCCTCGCCGGGTTGCTCGACCTTCCCGACGCCCTCGCCCTGGTCGCCCTGCGCGGCCGGCTCATGCAGTCGCTCCCGCCCGGGGCGATGCTCGCCGTTCCGCTGCCGGTTGAGGAGCTGGCCGCTCTCCTGGAAGGTACAGAGATCGAGATCGCGGCGGTCAACGCCCCCGGCCGGACGGTCGCCACGGGGCCGGAGCCGGCGATCGCCGACCTCGCCGTCCGGCTCGCCGCGCAAGGGATCGAGGCCCGGCCGCTCCCCGTCCGTCACGCCTTCCACTCGCGCGCCGTGGAGCCCATCCTCGGCCCCTGGGCCGAAGCCCTGGGCCGGGTGCGGCTAAAGCCGCCGCAGATCCCCTTCCTCTCCAACCGGACTGGTACCTGGATCACCGCCGCGGAGGCGACCGACCCCGCCTACTGGGCCGGCCAGCTGCGACAGACAGTCCGCTTCTCGGCCGGCCTCGCCGAGCTGCTCGCGGCGCCCCGGCGGGTGCTCCTGGAGGTCGGCCCCGGGCAGACCCTGGCCGCCCTGGCGCGCCGGCAGGCCGGGCCGCAGGGCGAGACTCTCGTCCTCTCCTCGCTCCCGCATCGGGCGGCGGGGGCCGGTGGGGAGGAGGAGGCCCTGCTCGGCGCCCTCGGCCGGCTGTGGACGGCGGGAGTCGAGATCGATTGGGCTGCCTTCCGTCCGGGCCGCGGGCGGCGGGTGCCGCTCCCGACCTACCCGTTCGAGCGCCAGCGGTATTGGATTGAAAGCGGGATCGAAAGTCAGCCACAGCCGCAGAGCCGGTCCGCGAGCCCGCCGGAAGAAGCCGCGCCGGCGGACCGCCTCTGGGCGCCGCTCTGGAAGGAGGCCCTTCCCCCGGAGCCGGTGCGCGATCCGACGGCGGTCTGGCTGCTCTTCGGCGAGGGCGGCGGGCTGACCGCACGGCTGGTCGAGCGGCTGCGGGCGGAGCGCCGGGAGACGGTGGTAGCCGTGGCCGCGCCGGCGGGGAGCGGCTGCTCGCGGCTCTCCGAGGGAGCCTACGCCATCGACCCCGGCGACCCGGCGAGCTACGACGACCTGCTCGCCGCGTTCCTCGGCGTGCCGCTGCGCGCCGTCCACCTCTGGAACCTCACTCCTCTGGCGCCCATCGCCGGGACCGGCAGCCTGGCGCGTCTCCAGGCCGCCGTCCACCGCCTGCCCGACCCGGAAAGGGTGCGGATCGACCTGGTGACGGCCGGCGCGGTCGATCCGGTGGGCGGCGAGGCCCCCGATCGGGAGAAGGCGGCCCTCCTGGCCCTGGCCGCGGATACCATCGCCATCCGGGTCGTCGATCTACCGGCTTCCGGGACCGGCGAGCGGGAGGAGCGGCGGCGGGCCGAGCGGCTGCTCGCCGAGCTCGACGCGCCCTCCACCGCCGGCAACGCCACCGGAACCGGGCGGGTGGGGACCGTCGTCGCCTGGCGCGGCCGTCGGCGCTGGGTCGAGAGCTGGGAGGCGCTGCCGCCCGCCCCGCTCCGCACTGCCGGGGTCGTTGGCGGCAATGGCGGCATGGGCGGCGTCGGCGGCGCCTGCCTGGTGGCCGGGGACTTCTCCGAGCCGGGCCTCGGGCTTGCCCTGGCCGACGCCCTCGCCGACCTGCCCGGGATGCGCCTGGCGTTGGTGGGCGTCGAGCCGCCGGCCCGGCGGCCCGGCGGAGCGGGGCTCCCCCCGGTCCCCGCGCCGGAGTGGCTGGCCGCCCGGGAGCGGGAGCTGCGGCCGGACGGACCGGCGGGAACCGAGGACGAGGACCGGCGGCTGATCGACGCCCTCTGCACCTGGCAGGTCGCCCGCTGTCTGGCGCGATCTGGGATCGAGATCGCGAGCGGCCTCTCCCTGCCGCTCGCCGAGCTGCGCCGCCGCCTGTGCCTCGTGCCGCGCTACGAGCGGCTGTTCCAGAGTCTCCTGCGCATGATCTCCGAGGACGGCCTGGCCGCGGTCTCCGGCGAGGAGGTGCGGTTCTTCACCATGGCCGCCGAGGCCGCCGAGGTCGGTTCCCCCGAGGAGCTGGGCGCCCGGATCGCCGCCCGCTCGCCGCGGCTCGCCGCCTTCGTCGAGCTCCTCGACCACTGCGCCCGCCACCTCCCGCAGGTCCTCTCCGGCGAGATCGAGGGGCTCTCGGTGCTCTATCCGGAGGGCAGCTCCGAGCTGCTGCGCGCCGCCGTGGCGCGCGCCGAGCAGGCAGAGGAACGGGAGGCCGACCTCGCCCCGCGGCTCCTCGCCCTGGCGCTCGCCGAGCTGGCCAAGCCGGCAGGAACGCCGCGCCCCGGCCCGTTTCGGGTCCTCGAAGTGGGCGCCGGACAGGGGCTCCTCACCCGCCGGCTCCTCCCCGCTTTAGCGCAGGCCGGCCCGGTCGAGTACTGGTTCACCGATCTCGGCCGGGCTTTCGTCCTCCGCGCCGAGCGAGAGTTGGCCGCCTCTGCCCCCCCTGATATCACCTTCCGTTTCGGGGTGCTCGACATCTCGCGCGATCCCGAAGCCCAGGGCTTCCCCCGTGGCGGCTTCCACGCCGTGCTCGGGGCGGACGTCGTCCACGCCACGCCGAAAATCGCCGAGACCCTGGGCCACCTGCGCTCCCTCCTCACCCCCGGCGGCCTCCTTGGGCTGGTCGAGACGGTGCGGCGACAGCGCTGGGGCGACCTCGTCTGGGGGCTGACCGACGGCTGGTGGGCCTTCGCCGACCCCGAGCTGCGGACCATCTCTCCGCTCCTCGCTCCCGACGCCTGGGAGCGGGTGCTGGCGAAGACCGGTTTCGAGGCGCCACGGGCCTGGGCGCGCGAGGAGCCCATGGCCCTCCTGCTGGGACGTGCGCCGCGGCAGGCGGCAGGCGACGGGCCGCTCTTCCTGCGCGCCGAGCTGGCCGACGCCCGCGAGGGGGCGGCGCTCGCCGCGATTCTCGCCGAGGCGCGGCGCCGGCTCGGGCCGCTGTCCGCCGCGGTCTGGGCGGCGCGGGCCGCCGGAGCGCGCGATTTCGCCGAGCGGGTCGAAACCGTCCACCCCGACCTCCTGGTCTTCGCCTCGACCCGGCCGGCCGATCGGGTCCCCCTGGCGGCGCTCGCCGAGGAGCGGGCGGCCGGCGAGGCCGGGGCGGTCCTCGCCCTCCACTCCCTGGAAGGCGCCCCGGCGCTGGGCGCCGCCCTCGGCCGCGCCCTTACCCAGAAGCTGCCCGTGATCCAGGCCGTGGTCGCCGCCGGAGATCCCCGCCGGCCGGGCCAGTCCGGCCAGGCCCATCCGCCGGGCCGGCCCGCCGCCGTAGTGGCGCCTCGCTCGGCCGCCGTCCTCCACGACCGGCCGCGCCTCCAGAACCCCTACGTCGCCCCGCGCAACGAGGCCGAGCAGACGGTCGCCGAGATCTGGCGCCGGGCGCTGGGGATCGACCGCATCGGGGTGGACGACAACTTCCTGGAGCTGGGCGGCGACTCGCTCCTCGCCCTCTCGGTCACCCATGCCCTGGAGCAGGCGTTCGGCGCGGGAGCCGACGGAGACCGCCCGTTCAGCCTGTTCGAGAACCCCACCGTCGCCGCCGTCGCCCGTTTCTTCGCCCCCGTGGGCGGGGACGACGCAGCAGAGACCACCACCGATTCCGCCGATTTCGACCTCCGGGCGCGGCGGGGCGAGCGGCGACGCGAGCGCCGGAGCGCAAGGAGCCTCTAGATGAGCAGAGACGACGACCGGACTCTTCCCCCGGACCCTTCGGACATCGCCGTGATCGGCATCGCCTGCCGCTTCCCCGGGGCCGACGGTCCCGACGCCTTCTGGCGGAACTTACGGGAGGGCGTCGAATCGGTCTCCTTCTTCTCCGACGAGGAGCTTCAAGCCGCCGGTATTCCGGAGAGCGTCTACCGCGCTCCCAACTACGTGCGCGCCCACGCCGTGGTCAAAGACGTCGAGCTCTTCGACGCCGGCTTCTTCGGCTACTCCCCGCGCGAGGCCGAGGTCATGGACCCGCAGCAGCGGCTCTTCCTCGAATGCTCGTGGCAAGCCCTGGAGTCCGCCGGCTACGACGCCTCCCGCGTGTCCGGTGGAGGCGGCAGAGAAGGCGCCGTGGTCGGCGTCTGGGGAGGGGTCACCCTGTCGAGCTATCTCCTGGCGCTCAATCCATTGCAGGAACGCCTGCGGTCGATCGGCGTCGACACCACCATGCTGGCGGTGGGGAACGACAAGGACTCGCTGGCGCCGCGGGTGGCCTACAAGCTCGACCTGCGCGGCCCGGCGATCACCGTCCAGACCGCCTGCTCGACCTCGCTCGTCGCCGTCCACATGGCCTGCCAGAGCCTCCTCGCCGGAGAGACCGACATGGCGCTCGCCGGGGCGGTCTCGCTCACCCTGCCGATGAACAGCGGCTACCTCTACCAGGAGGGCGGCATCCTCTCCCCCGACGGCCACTGCCGTTCCTTCGACGAGCGGGCGGCGGGGACCGTCTTCGGCTGCGGCGCCGGGGTGGTGGTCCTGAAGCGCCTGGCGGAGGCGCTCGCAGACGGCGACACGATCCACGCCGTGATCCGCGGCACGGCGGTCAACAACGACGGCGCCGGCAAGGTCGGCTTCACCGCCCCCAGCGTCGCCGGGCAGGCCGAGGTCATCGCCGAGGCGCTGGCCAACGCTGGCCTCTCGCCCGACGACATCTCCTACGTCGAGGCCCACGGCACCGCCACCGCCCTAGGCGACCCGGTCGAGATCGCGGCGCTCTCCAAGGCCTTCCGCTCGTTCCCGGGCGCCGGGGGCGGCACGACGCGGCGCGGCTACTGCGCCCTGGGGACGGTCAAGACCAACCTCGGGCACCTCGAAGCGGCGGCCGGGATGGCCGGCCTGATCAAGACCATCCTCGCCCTGCGCCACGGGGAGATCCCGCCGACCCTCCACTTCGCCCGGCCGAACCCGCAGATCGACTTCGCAGGCAGCCCCTTCTTCGTCAACACCGAGCTGGCCCCCTGGCCCGCCGGTAATATCGGCGATACTGGCGATACCGACGGGAACCCCCGGTCGCGCCGGGCTGGGGTCTCTTCGTTCGGCTTCGGCGGCACCAACGCTCACGTCGTCCTGGAAGAGCCGCCGCCTTCTACCCCTACCGACCCCGACCGCCCCTGGCACCTCCTTGTCCTCTCGGCGCGGAGCGCCGGTGCCCTGGGCGCGGCGACCGGGAACCTCGCCGAGTTCCTCGACCAGAACCCGGGGATCGACACGGCGGACGTCGCCTACACCCTGGAGACCGGCCGCCGCGCCTTCGAGCACCGCCGCGCCGTGGCCTGCCGGAACGCCCTGGACGGCCGGGACGCCCTGGGCGATCCCACCCGGGCGAGCACCGGGGTCTACGACGGCCGGGAGCGCCAGGTCGCCTTCCTCTTCCCCGGCCAGGGGGCGCAGCACCCCGGGATGGCGCGCGGGATCTATGCGCACGAGCCGGTGTTCCGGGCCGAGATCGACCGCTGCGCCGAGCTCTTTCAAGCGCATCTGGGGCCGGGCTTCGACCTCCGCCGCTTCCTCACCGCCGCCGGGCCGGAGACGGCCCAAGAGGCGGAGCTTCTGGAGCGGACGGAAAACGCCCAGCCCGCCCTCTTCGCCGTCTGCTACGCCCTCGCCCGGCTCTGGCAGAGCTGGGGCATCCGCCCCAAGGCGATGCTCGGCAACAGCCTGGGCGAGTACGTGGCGGCCTGCCTGGCCGGCGTCTTCTCGCTCGAAGATGCGGTTGCCCTGGTCGCCGAGCGCGGCCGGCTGATGCGCGAGCTCCCCGGCGGGGACATGCTGGCCATCGCCCTCCCCGAGAGCGAGCTCCTGCCGCTCCTCGCCACCGAGCCCGAGCTGTCGCTCGCCGCCATCCATGGCCCGGAGATGTGCATCGTCTCCGGCACCCCGGCCGCCGCGGCGCGGCTCCAGGAGCGGCTGCTGGAACGCGGTATCGAGTGCCCTCAACTCCACACCTCGCACGCCTTCCACTCGCCGATGATGGACCCCGTCGTCGCCCCATTCGAGGCCTTCGTGAGAGGCGTTCGGCTCTCGCCGCCCCGCATCCCCTTCGTCTCGAACGTCACCGGGCGCTTCATCACCCCGGCCGAGGCGACCGACCCGGCCTACTGGAGCCGCCACCTGCGCCAGACGGTCCGCCTCGGCGACGGCCTGGGCACCCTCCTCGGCCGGCCCGGGATGGCGTTTCTGGAGGTCGGCCCGGCCCAGGCGCTCTCCGGGGCCGCCCGCCAGCACCCGGCGCGCACCCCGGCGCACGCCGTCCAGGCCTCCCTCCCCCATCCCAAGGACACCCGGGAGGACGTCGACACCTTGCTCTCCGCCCTCGGCGGGCTGTGGGTGGCCGGGGTGGAGATCGACTGGACGGCCGTCCACGCCGGGCGGCGCCGGCGGCGGGTCCCCCTCCCCACCTACCCCTTCGAGCGCCAGCGCTACTGGATCGACTTCGAGAAGCTCGCCGGGACGAGCGCAGCGACTTCCGCCGGGGTGGTGACCGCCGAGACCACGGTGCCGCTCGCCCTCCAGGCGGCGCCACCGGCCCGGCCCGCCTCCCCCGCCAAAACCCCCACCGCAACCGGCGGCGGCTCCTACGTCGCCAACCGCTACGCGACCGACGGCGAGTCGAGCTCCTACGTGGCGCCGCGCAACGAGATCGAGGAGATCCTGGCCGACCTCTGGCAGACCCTCCTGGGAGTCGAGCGGGTGGGGGTGGAGGACAACTTCTTCCGCCTCAACGGCAACTCGCTCATCGTCCTCCAGGCCCTGTCGCGCATCCAGGCGGTCTTCGGGGTCAAGCTAAAGGTGCGCTCGTTCTTCGAGACCCCCACCGTGGCCGGCCTCTCGGCCATCATCGCCCTACGCCAGCCGGGCCTGGAGGCGCTGGCCGAGAAGGCCCGCATCCTGGAGGAGGTCCAGGGGCTCTCCGCCCGGGCGGTCGAGGCCGAGCTGACGCTGCCGGCTCCCCCGGTGATCCCGGCCGGCCCCGTCGTCGCGGCTGGCGTTGGGGACGGCGGCGACGAGCGCGCCCTGCGCTTCAGCCTCTTCTTCTTCTCCGGCAACGAATCGATGTTCCCGGAGTACAAGTACAAGCTGATCGTCGAGGCGGCGAAGTTCGCCGACCAGAACGGCTTCACCGCCATCTGGACCCCGGAGCGCCACTTCCACAGCTTCGGTGGCCTCTACCCCAACCCGTCGGTTTTGGCCGCCGCTCTCGCCATGGTGACCGAGCGGCTGTCACTCCGCGCCGGGAGCGTCGTCCTCCCCCTCCACAACCCGATCCGGGTGGCCGAGGAGTGGTCGGTGGTCGACAACCTGTCGCGCGGCCGGGCGGGGCTCTCCTTCGCCTCCGGCTTCCATCCCAACGACTTCACCTTCGCGCCAGAGAGCTACGCCCGGCGGCGGGACGAGATGTTCGAAAAGATCGCCACCCTGCGAAGGCTCTGGCACGGCGAGCGGGTGCGGGTCCCGGGGGGCGCGGGCAACGAGATCGAGGTCGAGATCTTCCCCAAGCCGGTGCAGCGTGAGGTGCCGCTCTGGATCACCTGCGCCAACAACCCGCAGACCTTCGAGCAGACCGGGGAGATCGGGGCCAACGTCCTCACCTCGCTGATCGGCCTGACCACCGACGCCCTGGCCGAGCGCATCGCCCTCTACCGGACGAGCCGCGCCCGCCATGGCCACGACCCGGAGACCGGCCAGGTGGCGGTCATGCTCCACACCTTCGTCGGCACCGACCTCGAGATCGTCAAGGAGAAGGTGCGCGGCCCCTTCTGCAACTACCTGCGCTCCCACACCGAGTTGCTCACCTCGCTCGCCAGGAGCCTGCACCAGAGCTTCGACGACCAGAGCTTCGCCAAGGAGGACCTGGAGGAGCTGCTGCAGATGGAGTTCGAGCGCTACTTCGCCTCCGGCTCGCTTTTGGGCACTCCCGAGAGCTGCCGGGCGATGGTCCAGCGGCTGCGGGAGATCGGGGTCGACGAGCTCGGTTGCCTCCTCGACTTCGGGGTCGACGTGCCCTCGATCATGGCCAGCCTGGAGCACCTGAACGAGCTTCGCCGCCTCTCCGCCCGGGAGGTTGTCATCGCCGGATGAGTGACCGGATGAGCCTCCCCCTCTCCTTCGCCCAGGAACGGCTCTGGTTCCTCGACCGCCTGGCCCCCGGCCTCGCGGTCTACAACCAGCCGCTGGCGCTCGCCCTTTCGGGGCCGTTCGACGTCCCGGCATGGCGGTTCGGCCTCACTGAGATCGCGCGCCGGCACGAGGTCCTGCGCACGAGCTACGGCGAGGTCGACGACCGGCCGGTCCAGGTGATCGCGGCCGTCCGGGAGGTGCCGGTGCCGGTGGTCGATCTCGCTGGCCTGCCGGACGGGGTGCGGCAGGGAGCGGCGGCGCGGCTCACCACCGGCTTCGTGCGGCGGCCGTTCGACCTCGCGGCGGGGCCGCTCTTCCGCGCCGCCCTGCTCCGTATGGAGAGAGCGGAGTGGATCGCGCTCTTGAACCTCCACCACTCGATCGCCGACGGCGTCGCGCTCTCCCTCTTGCTCGACGAAGTGGCGGCTCTCTATGCGGCCCACCGCGCCGGCCTGCCGTCGCCCCTCCCCGAGCTGCCGCTCCAGTACGCCGACTATGCCGTCTGGCAGCGCGGTTGGCTGACCGGCGCCGCCCGCGAGCGGCGGCTCGCCTGGTGGCGGCAGGCGCTCGCCGGCCTGCCGGAGGTCCTCTCCCTCCCCGGCGACCGGCCGCGTCCCGCGGTCCAGAGCTTCCGCGGCGGCCGGCGTATGGCGACCCTCCCCGCCGGACCGACCGCCGCCCTGGCGCGGCTTGGCCGGGAGCGGAAATCGACCCTGTTCATGGTCCTCCTCGCGGCCTTCCAGGCCGTCCTCTATCGCGTGACCGGCGAGCCCGATATCTCCATCGGGTCACCGGTCGACGGCCGCGACCGCACCGAGGTCGAGGGGCTCCTCGGTCTCTTCCTCAACACCCTCGTCCTGCGCGGCCGGGTGGAGGGGGGCGAGCCGTTCCCCTCCCTCCTCGCGCGCACCCGGGAGACCGCCCTCGCCGCCTACGCCCACCAGGATCTGCCGTTCGAGATCCTGGTGGCGGACCTCCCGACCCGGACCGACCTGGGTAGGAACCCGCTCTTCCAGGTGATGCTCGCCTTCCAGCACGAGGCCACGGCGCCTCCCCGCCTGCCGGGGCTCGCGGCGCGCCTCCTCGACTTCGAGATCGGCGGGTCGCGGGTCGACCTCGGCCTCTCGGTCGAGGGGATCGACGGGACGAAGGGCGGGCTCCTCCTCTCCCTGGAGTACAGCGCCGACCTCTTCGACGCCCCGACCGCCGGCCGGCTCCTCGGGCACTACCTCACCCTGCTCGCCGCGGTGGCTGCGGGGACAGAAGCGGGGCCGATCGCCAGCCTGGCACTCCTGGGCGAAGGCGAGAAGCACCAACTCCTCCACGATTGGAACACGCCGCCGGGAATCCTCGAGCCCGCGCCAGAGACCGTCCACCAACGCTTCGCCGCCCAGGCGGCGCGCACTCCGGATGCCGTCGCCATCGTCGCCCTCCGCGGCGACAATGACGAGGAGTCGTTGACCTACGGAGAGCTCGACCGCCGGGCCGACCGCCTCGCCCGCCGCCTGCTGCAGCGGGGAACGCGGCCCGAGTCGCGGGTGGGACTCCTCGCCGGGCGCTCGGTGGACCTGGCGATCGGCTGGCTGGGGATCTGGAAGGCGGGAGCCGCCGTGCTGCCGCTCGATCCCGCTCAGCCCGACGCCCGGCTCGCCCTCTTCGTCGCCGACGGCGCCCCCGCCCTGGTCTTAGCCGAACGCCCGCTCGCCGGGCGCGCCGCGACCCTGGCGGACGGGAACGTTCTAAACCTGGAGGAGGAGCCCCGCACCACGTTCCTCCCTCCTGGGCGGGGGGAGGACGGGGATGGGGGGAGGACAGGAGGGGGGTGGAATCACGGCGACCTCGCCTACGTGATCTTCACCTCCGGAACCTCCGGGCGGCCGAAGGGAGTCCTGGTCGAGCACCGGAGCCTCGCCCACACCCTCGCCGCCTGCCAAGCCGCCTTCCATCCCACGGCCACCGACCGCCTGCCGGTCCTCGCCCCCGCCGGGTTCGACATCTTCCTCTTCGAGCTCCTTCTCCCTCTCCTCGCCGGCGGCACCGCCGTCCTCTTCGATCTTCAGCCGATCCTCGATCCCGCCGCCCTCGCCGCCGCCCTGCCCGGGATGACCCTCCTCCACGCCGTGCCCGCCCTCCTCCGCCAGGTGACATCAGAGGTCGAGCGGACCGCGGGAGCGGTGCACAGCCTGCGGCGGGTCTTCGTGGGCGGCGACGCGGTGCCGGGCGATCTGCTCGCCGCGACCCGGCGGGCCTTCCCCGCGGCGGTTCCCACGGTGCTCTACGGGCCGACCGAGGCGACCATCCTCGCCGCCGCCTGGGAGGTCGACGGAGAGATTCCCGCGGAGCGCAAGCCGATCGGCCGCCCCCTGCCCGGCGTCGACCTCGCGCTCTACGACCGGAATGGCGAGCCGGTGCCGATCGGCATCGCCGGGGAGCTGTGGATCGGTGGCCCCGGGGTGGCCCGCGGCTATAGAGGCCAGCCGGAACGGACGGCGGAACGGTTCGTTCCCGCTCCGGGCGGGGAGCGCGCCTATCGCACCGGCGATCGGATGCGCTGGCTCCCCTCCGGTCACCTGGAGTTCTTGGGTCGCATCGATCAGCAGCTCAAGATACGCGGCTTCCGGATCGAGCCGGGCGAGGTCGAGGCGGCGCTCCGGGAGCATCCGGCGGTGCGGGAGGCGGTGGTCGTGGCACGCGACGACGGACCGGGAGGACCGCGCCTCGCCGCCTGCCTGGTGGCGGCCCCCGGGCAGGAAATCCCGCTCCTCGATCTCGCCGAGCTCGCCCGCCAGCGCCTCCCCGACTACATGGTCCCGGCGCTCTGGACGGTCCTCCCCGCCCTGCCGCTCACCGCCCACGGCAAGGTCGACCGGCAAGCCCTCTCTCGGATCGAGCTGGCGCCCGGGCCGGCCGTGGCGGAGGGCTACGCGCCGCCGGAGACGCCGACCGAGGAGCTGCTGGCGGAGATCTGGGCCGCCCTCCTGGGAGTCGAACGGGTCGGCCGGCACGACGGCTTCTTCGCCCTCGGCGGCCATTCGCTCCTCGCCACCCAGGCGATCTCGCGGCTGCGCGACGCCCTCGGGGTCGAGCTGCCGGTGCGCGCCCTCTTCGAGGCCCCCACCCCGGCTCTTCTCGCCCGCGAGGTGGAGCGGGAACGCTCCGCTTCGACGGGCCTCACGGGCGCGGCGCCCCCCCTGGTCGCGGTGGGCCGCGACCATCCTCTCCCCCTCTCCTTCGCCCAGGAACGGCTCTGGCTGCTCGACCAGCTCCACCCGGGGAGCGCCTACAACCTCCCCTTCGCCCTGGAGCTTGCGGGACCCCTCGACGTCCCCGCCTGGACGGCGACCCTGGCCGCGCTCCTCTGGCGGCACGAGGCCCTGCGCACCCATTTCCGTCCGGTCGACGACGGGGCGGTCCAGGAGATCGCCCCCCCTGCCTCGCCCGGCCTCGCCGACCTGCCGCTCGCCGACCTCACCGCTCTGCCGGAGGCAGTGCGACAGGGAGAGGCGGAACGCCTGGCTGCAGCGGAGGCGCGGCGCCCCTTCGACCTCGCGGCCGGGCCGCTCGTCCGCGCCCTCCTCCTCCGCCTCGGTCCCACGGCGCACCGGGAGGTCCTGAACCTCCATCACGCCGTCGCCGACGCCTGGTCGATGGGGGTGCTCACGGCCGAGCTCGAACGGCTCTACAGCGCCTTCGCCGCCCGCCGCGAGCCAGCGCTCCCCGCGCTCCCGGTCCAATATGCGGACTACGCAGCCTGGCAGCGGCAGTGGCTCCAGGGCGCGGAGCTCGCCCGCCAGCTCGGCTACTGGCGCGACCGGTTGGCCGACGATCACCCGACGGCCCTCCCCGTCGACATCCAGGAGCAGCAGGAGCAGCAGGAGCGGCAGGCGGGCCGGGAGGGGCACCGCCATCCCGGGGCGGTCTTCCACGCCACTCTGCCGGCCAGGCTCGGTCGCCGGCTCCGCGCCGGGGGACGGGAGCGCGGGGCCACCCTCTTCATGACCCTCTTCGCCGGCTTCGCCGCCCTCCTCTGGCGCCTGGCCGGGAACGCCAGCGAGATCGCCGACGTCACCATCGGCACCCCCATCGCCAACCGCGCACACCGCGAGCTGGAAGGGCTCATCGGCTTCTTCGCCAATACCCTCGCTCTGCGCGTCGGCCTGGCCGGCGACCCGGGATTCGCCGGCCTCCTCGGCCGGGTGCGCGAGG
>DASQPA010000162.1:0-18557 GCA_035644215.1 Thermoanaerobaculia bacterium | reverse complement strand
CCTCCCCCCTGACCCAACCCGCCCCCTCCCAGGGGGGAGGGACCCACCTCCCGCCCCCCTCGGGGCCAAAGTTAGTGCCGATAGGGGACGGGGGTGAGCGCCACTCCAAGCTACCGTCACCCCTTCGGGGCTTTGCCTCTTCGGACGCCCCGACCCGGGGCTCGCGCCCCGGGCTACCAACCCCCGCCTCTTCGGGGCGAGAAAACCACGGGCTGTCTCAGCCGCGATCGGAGCCTACCGTCGGCCCAGGCTCCGTACCCTCTGTCCCTCTCTCCCCACCGCCCGCCCCCCCTCCGGCAGAGGTGGGAGAAGGCCAGCGCTCCCGCAGCCTGCCGGATCTCCTACGCGCTCCGCTCCCCTCTCCCGGCAGGTCGGGGTGGGCGGATGGGAGAGGGGCCGGGGGTGAGGGCCCGGCCGCGGCGCCCCCCGCCGCATCCGGCCCGGCCCGGCGCCCCTCCGAGCCCCCTGCGATCGTCCTCCGCCCCGCCCGTGAGCCGGAGCCCGTCGCCTCCCGGATCGGCTCTCCCCGCGCCGAGGCGCGCGTGCCGGCCGGGCCGCCTCCGGCGCCCGAGCCGACCGTCCGGGTCACCATCGGCCGGATCGAGGTGCGGGCCACGGTTCCCCCACCGCCCCCGGCTCCGGCGGCGCGTCCGTCCGGGCCGCGGCTGAGCCTCGAGGAGTACCTGCGCCGGCGCCGGGAGGGGCGGGTGTGAGCAACCACCTCGCCTTCGCCACTGTCACCGCGACCCTGCGGGACCTCCTGGGTGGCGCCGCCAGGGTGGTCAACGGCGCCGAGGCCACCTGGGAGCGCCCGGACGCCCTGAAGGACGACCGCCCCCGCATCAACGTCTTCCTCTACCAGGTGACGCCGAACGCCGACTGGCGCAACGCCGACCTCCCCACCCGCCGCGCCGACGGCTCTCTCGCCCAGCGCCCGCAGGGGGCGTTCAACCTCCACCACATCCTCACTTTCTGCGGCAGCGACAAGAAGTTCGAGCCCCAGCTCCTCCTCGGCAGCGCCCTCTCTGTCCTGCACGCCCAGCCCATCCTGTCGCGCGACATGATCCGGGCCGCCTCCCAGGACGACCTCGCCGCCTCCAATCTGGCCGACCAGGTGGAGCTGGTGCGCCTCTCGCCTCTCGGCATGAACCTCGAGGAGCTGTCGAAGCTGTGGTCGGTCTTCTTCCAGGTCCCCTACAAGCTCTCCGTGGCGTTCCAGGCCTCGGTCGTGCTCGTCGAGCCCGAGATCTCGACCCAGCCGGCGCTGCCGGTGCTGGTGCGCAACCTCTATCCCGTCCCCTCCCATACCCCGGAGCTCCACGACGTGCTCCCGGCCGCCGGCCCCGGCCGGCCGATCACGGTGGGAGACGCGATCGTCCTCCGCGGCAGGAACCTCAAGGGCGAGGTGACGCGGGTGCGCGTCGGCCGCACGGAGGTGACGCCGAAGCCGGAGGACGTACGGGACGACGAGATCCGCCTCCTCCTCGCCGTGCCGCCGTTCGCCACCGGCGACCTCCAGGCCGGCGTCCTCGGGGTCCAGGTCGTCCACCTCCGGTCGATGGGTACGCCGCCCACCCTCCACGCC
The DNA here is from genome assembly GCA_035644215.1 of Thermoanaerobaculia bacterium. Classification (GTDB taxonomy): domain Bacteria; phylum Acidobacteriota; class Thermoanaerobaculia; order Multivoradales; family UBA5704; genus DASQPA01. The sequence continues at coordinate 16,972 of DASQPA010000162.1, read as the reverse complement.
GGCAAGGAGTCCAACGCGGCGCCCTTCGTCCTGAGCCCCCGGATCACCCGCACCGGGGCGACCCCCGACGTGACCTTCTCGGCCCCGGCCGACGGCGTGCGCACGGTGACCGTGGGCGTCGAGCCGACGGTGCGGGCGACCCAGCGGGTGGTGCTCCTCCTGAACGAGCCCGTGGCCCAGGAGCCGCGCGCCTTCTCGGCCCTGGCCGAAAGGCGGGTGAGCGACGCCGATCCCGTGCGGTGCAAGCTCGCCGGCCTGGACGCAGGGCTGGAGCTCCTCGCCCGCGTCCAGGTGGATGGGGCGGAGAGCCCGCTGGAGGTGACGGACGGCGCGTACTCCGGTCCCAAGGTCAAGGTGCCGACGCCATGAGCGCCACCGGCGAGACCTGGCAGGAGGCCAACCAGCGCTACCTCGGGGCGGCGCTCGCCGTGGTGCGCGGCGCCCTGGAGTGGCACGCCGCGCGGGCCCGGGGGGAGGCGGCGGAGAAGGAGCCCGCGACCGCTGATCCCGCGCTCGCCCGGGCGCTGGCCGAGGCCGCTGCCGCCCTGCCCGCGCCGCCGGCGTTCGCGGTGCTCCGTGAGCGGTTCGGCCTCTCGCCGTTCGAGAGCGACGTCCTCCTCCTCTGCGCCGGCGTCGAGCTCGATTCCGCCTTCGCCACCCGCTGTGCCGCCGCCCAGGGCGAGGCCGGGCGTCGCCAGCCCACCTTCAGCCTGGCTCTGGCGGCCCTGCCCGACGCGCACTGGAGCGCCTTGACGCCTGCCGCGCCCCTGCGCCACTGGCGGCTGATCGAGGTAGGTGGCGGCGAGTCGCTGACCACCAGCCCGCTGCGCATCGACGAACGGGTGCTCCACTTCCTGACCGGGGTGGACACAGTGGACGACCGCCTGTCAGGACTGGTCCGGCCGCTCTCCGGCGAGGCGGACCTCGTCCCCTCCCAGCGCGAGCTCTCCGCCAGGATCGCGGCGGCCTGGTCCGCCGCCGCCGGGCGGACCGCCCTCCCCGTCGTCCAGCTCTGCGGCGGCGACTCAGCCGGCCCGCGGGCGATCGCGCTCGCGGCCTCCGCCGCCCTCGGCCTCCAGCTCCACGAGCTGCGCGCCGCGGCCGTGCCCACCGCGCCGGCGGAGCTCGACGGGCTGCTCCGGCTCTGGGAGCGGGAGGCGGCCCTCTCGGGCAGCGCCCTGCTCCTCGACGCCTTCGATCTCGACCCCGGCGACATGGCGCGAGAGGGCGCCGTCGCCCGCCTGGTCGAGGACGTCCGGGGCCCGCTCTTCGTCGCCAGCCGCGAGCGCCGGCCGGCGCGGCAGCGCGCCGTCCTCTCCTTCGACGTGCCCGGTCCCACCGCGCCCGAGCAGCGCGCCCTCTGGCTGGCGGCCCTCGGGCCGACCGCCGCGGAGCTCAACGGCCAGGTGGACGCCGTGGTCTCCCAGTTCAATCTCGGCGCCGCCGCCATACGCTCGGCGGCCGCCCAGGTGGCGGACGGCGGGCAGGAGGCCTGCCTCCTCCTCTGGGACGCCTGCCGCGCCCAGAGCCGGCCGCGCCTCGAGAGCCTCGTCCAGCGCATCGAGCCCGCCGCCTCGTGGGACGATCTGGTGCTGCCCGAGCCGCAACGCCAGATCCTCGCCGAGATCGCCGTCCACGTGCACCACCGCCGCACGGTCCACGAGAGCTGGGGCTTTGCCGAGCGCGGCAACCGCGGCTTGGGGATCGGCGCCCTCTTCGCCGGCCCCAGCGGCACGGGCAAGACCATGGCCGCCGAGGTGCTCGCCCGCGCTCTCTGCCTCGACCTCTACCGCATCGACCTCTCCGCGGTGGTGAGCAAGTACATCGGTGAGACCGAGAAGAACCTCCGCCGGGTCTTCGACGCCGCCGAGGCGGGCGGCGCCATCCTTCTCTTCGACGAGGCCGACGCCCTCTTCGGCAAGCGGAGCGAGGTCAAGGACAGCCACGACCGCTACGCCAACATCGAGGTGAGCTATCTCCTCCAGCGCATGGAGGCCTACCGCGGCCTCGCGATCCTCACCACCAACCTGAAGGACGCGCTCGACACCGCCTTCCTGCGCCGCCTGCGCTTCGTCGTCCATTTCCCCTTTCCCGACGCCGTCCAGCGCGCCGAGATCTGGCGCCGCATCTTCCCCCGCCAGACCCCCACGGAGGCCCTGGACGCCGACAAGCTCGGCCGCCTCTCGGTCGCCGGCGGCAACATCCGGAACATCGCCCTGGCCGCGGCCTTCCTCGCGGCCGACGACGGCACCCCCGTGCGCATGGGTCACCTCCTCCGCGCCGCCCGCGGCGAGTTCGCCAAGCTCGAGCGGCCGCTCCCCGACGCCGAGACCCGGGGGTGGCTGGGATGAAGATCGACCTTCACATCGAAGAGCTGATCCTCGACGGCTTCCCTCCAGGCGACCGCCACCGGATCGGCGCCGCCGTCGAGCGCGAGCTGACGCGCCTGTTCACGGAGCGCGGGCTGCCTCCGGGGCTTGCGCGGGGAAGTGAGACAGCCCAGATCGACGGCGGGAGCTTCGAGGCGAAACCGGGTGGGCGGGCGGAGGGGGTGGGGGGGCAGGTGGCGAAGGCGGTGTATGGAAAGATCAAGCGCTGAAAACCGAGCTACCCGAGAAGAGGAGGAAACATGCTGAGACACCACGGAAAACTGCCTGATCGTTCCATCGGTCTATGGACTCCCGCGAGAGGGCTTGGCTTGCAGCGCAAGTGCTCCTGCGGCAGCTCGCTCGCCGTGGCCAGCGATCGAAGGCTTGAACGCCACTCTCCAGGGGCGGGAGCCTCAGGCTTCGACTTCAGCAAGATCGCCATCCAGGCTCCCGCGCGAGCGATCCAGGCAAAGCTGACCATCAGTCAACCGGGAGATCCAGCGGAGAAAGAGGCCGAGTCAATTGCCCGACAAGTCATACAACGACAAGAGAATAGAGCCTCCCAGGAAAATCCAGGCGATCCCCTTGCTTTAGCCCCGCTCTCCGTCCATCGGCTCATCCAAAGGAGTGAAACCAGCTTTCCGGACGACTCGGAAGAGAAAATTAGGGAGGAGGGGCAGGTCCAACGGAAAGGGGCAGGATCGATCCCCGCACAGACGGCGGACCTGGGGCAGAGATTGGATTCGCTGGCAGGCTCCGGCCAGCCGCTCCCCGACGCGCCCAGAAGGCAGATGCAGGCTGGCTTCGGCGTGCGCTTCGACCAGATCCGAATCCATACGGACGGAGAGGCGGCACGGATCAGCCGTTCCCTTAACGCGGAGGCATTCACCTATGGTAACGACATCTACTTTGGTACCGGCAAGTTCGACCATTCCTCGAAAACGGGGAAAGAGCTATTGGCTCACGAGCTGACGCACACCCTCCAGCAAGGAGGACTTAGGCGGCGAGCAGTGCAGCGCCGCGGCGGACCCACCGTTGGCCAGCTATCGATTAATACAAACGTCGTCAGCGCCGGATTGACCGCAGGACACGCCTGGTTAGCCTATACCCCGACGGGCGGTTCGATGACGACCTATGGAACTTGGGGGAACCGTGCGCCCATCGGGCTGCATCGCGATCTGGAGCTTGGCTATAGGCCAACTGCGACGAGAACGACAGACCTGGACTCCGGAGATCAATCGGCATTGACAAGTTTCGCCGCCGCGAACAACACCTGGAGCTACACCAACAATTGCGCCTCATTCGCTGCCAGAGGATGGAGGTCCGTCTCCGGCGAGTCGCTGGACTATACGACTCTCGGCATTCCGAACCCGAGCGCGCTGGGCGCTGGGATCGTGGCCGCCAATGGCGGCACGACCGGAATCCTCCCGACCACGCCGGCCGCAGCTCCAAAACGCTCGTCTTCGTCGTTCTAGGGGTAATGCATGCGCATTAGTCGGCTCATGGGTCGTAAGCTGCCCGTAGACTTGTCCCTCATCAAGGACCTCAGCGTCGACGTGAAGGAGAGCGAGGAGAGCGTAGATCTCATGGTCGTCGGCTCAATCATGGAGAGCGCCAAGATCTTTGAGAAGCTGGTCGTAAGAGAACGCAATGGTAAAATCCTCCTCACCGTCCTTGCCTCACTCGCGTTCTGGAATCGCGCTGGAGGGCCCGACTTTCACGTTGCTCACAAGCTTGCTGTCCCACCCGGAGCTTATGAGGTTCTCTATGACGATCAGAACGGCAAGACCACGTTCTTGAAGGGAGTTTCAATTTCCAAGCGTACGCGCTAACCGAGCTTCGCCACCCTCGACCATTCGGATGCGTACGAGCAAATCGCCATGAGCTCCTTCCCCGGCTCCCCCCGCCTGATGAAAGGCGTCCTCCTGAGCGTCGACCTCTTCGGTCCGCCCGGGAAGCCGATCGTCTTCCAATACAACCCGGAGACGATGACGCGGCGACTCGAGCCGCAGACCCTGGGCGCGGGCTCGGGGGACAAGACGGAGGTCCTGCGCATCAAGGGGGCTCCGGTCGAAACCATCACCCTCGACGTCGAGATCGACGCCACCGACCAGCTGGAGCAGGCCGACCCGACCGCCGCCAGCGTCGGGATCTACCCGCAGCTTTCCGCCCTCGAGCTGCTGATCTATCCCACGAGCTCGCTGGTCATCGCCAACACGGCGCGCCTGCTTGCCGGGACGATGGAGATCGTGCCGCCCGCCGCGCCGCTCCTCTTCTTCATCTGGGGGGCCAACCGCCGGCTGCCGGTGCGGATCGACAGCTTCAGCATCACCGAGGAGGCCTACGACGTCAACCTGAATCCCATCCGCGCCAAGGTCTCCCTGGGCCTGCGGGTGCTCTCCTACAACGACTTCCCGAGCCTCCATCCGGGCTACTACGCCTTCCTCTCCCAGCAGATCGGCAAGGAGGCGTTGGCGGCGCTCGGCGGCCAGGCCGGGGCAGGCGGACCGGCCCAGGGCTCGTTCAGCTTCGACGTCAAGCTGGGGTGATCCATGTTTGATCCCAACAGCCGCTATTACAACCTCGAGACCGCCGTGCTCCAGGCGCCCGACGGGCGGGAGCTCGTCTACAAGCTGCGGCGCTTCCTGCCATTCGGCGATGCGCTGCCGCTCCTCGTCGAGGTCACCGTGATCGAGGGCGACCGGCTCGACCTGATCACGGCGCGCACCCTCTCCGACCCCGAGCAGTTCTGGCGCATCGCCGACGCCAACGACGCCATGGACCCCACCGACCTCACCAACGAACCGGGGAGCCGCCTGCGCATCGCCACGCCGCAGGCGGAAGGGACGCCGCAGGCGGGCGCCGAGCCGGAGGGCGACGACCTGTGACCAACCTCCTGGGTGTCTACCTGACCCTCCTCGTCGGCCCCAACGTACCGGTGCCGGCGCCGCCCACCCTCTTGGAAGCCCTGCAGGAGATCGAGGTCCAGCACGACGAGGCACAGGCCTCGACTTTCCAGATGACCTTTCACGTCGGGCGGTCGAGCCCGCTCGACCTCGTCGACTTCACCCTGGTCGCCAACCCGCTGCTGCTGAAACCGTGGAACCGCGTCGTCATCCTGGTCACCCTGGGCATCGTGCCCCAGGTGCTGATGGACGGCTTCATCACCCACCAGCAGCTCGCGCCGGGCAACGAGCCGGGCACCTCCACCCTGACCGTCACCGGCGAGGACGCCACCGTGCGGATGGACATGGTCGAGGTGCCGGTTGAACATGCGGGGCTGAGCGAGAACCTGATCGCCAGCAAGCTCCTGGCGCCCTACGCCAAATACGGCGTCGTCGCCGACGTGAAGGCGCCGCCCACGGTCGACACGCCGTCGCCCAACGACCGCACCCCCGTCCAGCTGGGCAGCGACCTCGCCTACCTGCGCGCCATGGCCAGGCGCTTCGGCTTCGTGTTCTACGTCACGCCCGGACCGGCGCCGGGGACCAGCACCGCCTACTGGGGCCCGCAGAAGCGCTCGACCGCGTCCCAGGGCACGCTCTCCTACAACCTGGGGCACGCCACCAACGTCGAGCGGCTCGACTTCTCCTACAGCGCCCTGCGCCCGGTGCGGATCAAGGGCCAGGTGCAGGACCGCTCGACCAACCAGGTGCAGCAGGTGGACACCCAGCAGAGTGAGCGGACGGCCCTCGCCAGCCAGCCGGCGGGGAACGCCCCGGACGTGCGCCAGGTCCAGTTCCACGGGACCGGCTTCAACACCGAGCAGGCGACGGCGCGCGCCCAGGGCAGGACCGACGCCGCGAGCGACGCGGTCGAGGGCCACGGCGAGCTCGACGCCCTGCGCTACGGCGCCATTCTGGAGGCGCGACGACGGGTCGACGTGCGGGGCGTCGGCCAGAGCTACGACGGCCAGTACTACGTCAAGAGCGTCACCCACCGCCTGAGGATCGGCAGCTACACCCAGAGCTTCGTCCTCAGCCGCGACGGCGTGGGGTCCCTGATCTCGAAGGCACACGGATGAACGACTGCACCACCTTTTACGGCAAGTACCGCGGCAAGGTCGAGAGCAACGAAGACTCGGCCAAGCTCGGCCGGCTGCAGGTCAGCTGCCCGGCGGTGCTGGGCGAGGGGACCCATTCCTGGGCGATGCCGTGCACTCCGTTCGCCGGCAAGGGGGTCGGCCTGTTTTTCCTGCCGCCCAAGGGGGCGAACGTCTGGGTGGAGTTCGAGGGCGGAGACCCCGACTACCCGATCTGGAGCGGCTGCTTCTGGAGCGACGGCGAGGTCCCGGCGCAGCCGGCCAAGGAGGAAATGAAGGTGATCAAGACCGACAGCATCTCCCTGACCCTCTCCGACGCCCAGGGCTCCGCCGCCTTCACCCTCGAGGTCAAGGCCGCCGCGGGCACGCTCAAGCTGGTCATGGATTCGAAGGGGATCGAGCTCAGCAACGGCTCGCAGAAGGTCGCCCTGACCACCGCCAGCGTCTCGGTCAACGACGGCGCCCTGGAGGTGATGTGATGCCCGGCTTCCTCTTCCATGTCGGCGCCCAGGCGATCTGCCCGCACGGTGGACAGGTCACCACCACCTCGAGCAATACCCGCGTCATGGTCTCCAACCAGGCGGTCGCCACCTCGGCCGACGTCAGCACGATCGCCGGGTGCCCCTTCACGACCCCTGTTCCCAAGCCGCAGCCGTGCATCAAGGTGCAGTGGCTGACGCCGGCGACGCGGGTGATGATCAACCACCAGCCGGCGCTCCTCCAGACCAGCTCGGCGCTCTGCCAGAGCGCCGAGCAGATCCCACAGGGGCCGCCGACGGTGATCTCCGGTCAGATGCGGGTCAAGGGGACCTGATGCAGATCGACTTCCCCTACCACGTCGACAGCCGGGGGCGGACGGCGGAGACCGACTCCGAAGAGCACGTGCGCGACCTGATCGAGCAGGTGCTGTTCACCGCGCCGGGCGAGCGGGTCAACCGGCCGACCTTCGGCTGCGGCCTCCTGCAGCAGGTCTTCGCGCCCAACGGCGACGTGCTGGCGACCGCCGTCCAGCTCACCGTCCAGGGCGCGCTCCAGCAGTGGCTGGGCGACCGCATCCAGGTGGAGAGCGTCGACGTCTCAAGCGCCGACGCGACCCTCTCCGTCACCGTGGTCTACCGCCTGCGGCGCGACGGGACGCGCCGGACGGCTCAGATCACCGGGGGGATCTGAAGGCCATGGGACCCTACGTCTGCCGCGACGAGGAGCGCCGTGCGGTCCTGCCCCAGGGCTTGAACGGGATCGACTTCGTCGAGGTGGTGGACGACCGGGAGCTCGTCGGCACCCCCTTCGAGCCCTGGCGCCAGCTCCTCCTCGGCGTCCGCCTCTTCCGGCCAGCGCCCGGCCTGACCGTAGCCAACGTCGAGATCTCGGGCGGCGTGCGCACCCCGGTGCGCGTCGTCCAAGCCTGGCCCTATCCGCAGATGCCGGCCGGCGCGGAGCGCACGCTGATCGGGGTCTACTTCGCGGACGAGCCGCTCGACGACACCCTGTTCGTCGTCGCGACCGACTCGATCGGCGACTTCTCCCCTTACCAGCTGCGCCTGGTCGCGAAGCCCGGCGACTCCGAACCGCCGGGCGGCTTCGATCTGCGCCTCTCCACGGTCGAATTCAGCTTCAAGGTCGAGTGCCCGAGCGACTTCGACTGCAAGACGGCGTCGACCTGCACGCCCGCGGTGACGGACGCGCCGGAGATCAGCTACCTCGCCAAGGACTACGCGAGCTTCCGCCGCCTGATGCTCGACCGGATGAGCGCCATTGCCCCCGGTTGGCGGGAGCGCAGCCCGGCCGACGTGGGGATCGCCCTGGTCGAGCTCCTCGCCTACACCGGCGACCAGCTGAGCTACTTCCAGGACGCCGTGGCCACCGAGGCCTACCTGGGGACGGCGCGCCGGCGGGTCTCGGTCAAGCGCCACGCCCGGCTGGTCGGTTACTCCCTGCACGAGGGGGTGAACGCCCGCGCCTGGGTCTGCCTCCGGGTGGGGCCGGCCGCCGACGGCCAGACCCTGCCGGCCGGTCTCCGCATGCTCACCCGTTGGGGCGGCGGCGACACCCTCGTCGCGCCCGCCGACCTCGAACGCGCGGTGGACGCCGGGGCGGTGGTCTTCGAGACCCTGGAGTGCGTCAAGCTCCACTCCGGCCAGAACGAGATCGCCTTCTACACCTGGAGCGACTCCGAATGCTGCCTGCCGGCCGGAGCCACGACGGCGACCCTGGTCCAGCCGCCGGCCGAGCTCCGGCCGAACCAGCCGCTCCTCTTCGAGGAGGTGCTGGGGCCGCAGACCGGGGCGGCGGCCGACGCCGACCCGCGCCACCGCCACGTGGTGCGGCTGACCGGCTGTACCCCCCGCACCGATCCGGTTACCCAGCGCCAGGTGGTGGACGTCGTTTGGGACGCCGCCGACGCCCTGCCCTTCGCCCTCTGCATCTCGGCGGTGACCGACGACGCGCACGGGGCGCTGCCGATCGACGGGGTGAGCGTCGCCCGCGGCAACCTGGTGCTGGCGGACCACGGCTTCACGGTGGCCGGCGAGGACCTGGGTGCGGTGCCGGAGACCGGGCCCTTCCGGCCGCGTCTCGAGCGGGGGCCCCTGACCCACGCCGCCCCCCTCCCGGCGGGTTTTGACGCCGCGCCGGCCGCGGTCGTGCGGCGCTATACGCCCCAGGAGGCCGCGCCGGCGGTCTTCCTGCTGGCGGGGGAGGAGCGCTGGGGGCCCCGCGGCGACCTCCTGGCGAGCGGCCGGTTCGACCCCGACTTCGTCGCCGAGGTCGAGGAGGACGGCCGCGCTGTCCTGCGCTTCGGCGACGACGAGAACGGCCGGGCGCCGGCCGCCGAGACCGCCTTCACCGCGACCTATCGGGTGGGCAACGGCCCGGCCGGCAACGTCGGCGCCGAGGCCCTCCGCCAGGTGGCGCTCGACGCTCTCACCCTCGCCGCGACCATGAGCCCGGTGGCCGCCGCCCGCTTCCTCGCCGACGGCATCGAGCGGGTGAGGAACCCCTTACCGGCTTGGGGCGGTCTCCCCGCCCAGAGCCTGGAGGAGGCCCGGCAGTATGCCCCGCAGGCCTTCCGCCGCCAGGAGCGGGCGGTCACCGAGGCCGACTACGGCGAGGTCGCGGAGCGCCACCCGGAGGTGCAGCGGGCGGTCGCGACCTTCCGCTGGACCGGCAGCTGGAACACCGTCTTCCTCAACGTCGACCGCCTGGGCGGCGGACCGGTCGACGCCGCCTTCAAGGCGCGCATCCTGACCCACATGGAGCGCTACCGCATGGCCGGGTACGATCTCGAAATCGAGGGTCCGATTTTCGTCCCCCTGGTCCTGGAGCTCCACGTCTGTGTCCTGCCCGACTCCTTCCGCAGCCACGTCAAGGCGGCCCTCCTCGAGCGCTTCGGCACCGGTCTCCTGCCGGACGGCAGGAAGGCCTTCTTCCACCCCGACGCCTGGACCTTCGGCCAGCCGGTCTACCTGTCGGCGATCTACGCCGCGGCGAGCGAGGTGCAGGGAGTGCAGTCGGTCGACGTGGTGACCTTCGAGCGCTGGGGCCGGCCGGCGGGGACCGAGATCGCGGACGGCATCCTGCGCCTCGAACGCCTGGAGATCGCCCGGCTCGACAACGACCCCAACTTCCAGGAGAACGGCCGGTTGCTGCTCTCCCTCGGAGGTGGCAAGTGAGCGGCACGGCGACCGGCAGCTGCGGCTGCTGCCAGGGGGTGACCGGCCTCACCCCGGTGACCCTGGCCAACCGGCCCGGCCTCACCGCCCTCGCCTACCGGGTGGGCACCCAGGCCCAGTTCAAGGAGAGCCTGCTGGCGGAGATCTCCGCCCAGCCGGCGCTCCAGGCGCTCACCACCCGCGAGGACGACGACCCGACGATCGCCCTTCTCGACGCCTGGGCGGTGGCGCTGGACGTCCTCACCTTCTACCAGGAGCGGATCGCCAACGAGGGCTTCCTGCGCACGGCGACCGAGCGGCGGTCGCTCTTGGAGCTCGCCCGCACCATCGGCTACGAGCTGGCCCCCGGCGTCGCCGCCTCGACCTGGCTCGCCTTCACCCTCGACCCCGGCCCCGGCGCGCCCCCCGAGGTGCTGATCCCGGCCGGCACCCGCGCCCAGAGCGTGCCCATCAAGACCGAGCTGCCGCAGAGCTTCGAGACCGGCGCGCCGCTCCTCGCTCGCCCCGATTGGAACGCCCTGAAGCCGCAACTCCTGAAAGCGCAGACGATCGGCACGGGCTCCACCGAGGCCTCCCTCGCGGGAGTCGCCACCCAGCTCCGGCCGGGCGACGCGCTGCTCCTCGGCACCGAGGGTTCCTGGGAGTGGCGCATTCTGACGACGGTCCAGCCGCAGACGGCGGAGGGGGTCACCCGCGTCGCCTGGAAGGTGGGGCTGACGATCGCCGCAAGCTCGCCTAACAAGGTCTTCGCCCTGCGCCAGCGAGCCGCCCTGTTTGGCGCCAACGCTCCCGACTGGAAGGCGATGACGGAGGCCTTCAAGACGGAATACACGAAGCCAATCGTCCCGCCGCTGTCGGACTGGCCGGATCTCAAGAAGCTGGCCGCCGTCAAGGAGATCGACCTCGACACCACCTACCCGCGGATCGCTCCGGACAGCTGGGTCGTCCTAGTCGCGACGGTGGAGAACGCAGCGGACAAAATCAACGTCCGCCGGGTGGACAAGGTCGGAGCGGTGTCCCGATCCGGCTTCAGTCTCTCCGCCCGAGTCACCCGGTTGACCCTGACGGCGACGATCGACGCCGAGACCTTCGATCCTCGAAACACGGCGGTCTTCGCCGAGAGCGAGGAGCTGGCGCTCGCCCAGCAGCCGTGTACCGACCCGGTCGCCGACAAGGACCGCAAAATCGAGCTCGACCGCCTGGTGGGCGGCCTCGCAGCGGGACAAGCCCTCGTCGTCCAGGGCCGACGCCGCCGCGTCCGGGTGGAGGGCTCCGCCCTCCCGCTCGCCGCGGAGGACGGCTCGCGGTCGGTCACCCTCGAGGTCGGCGCTACGGCCGTGGTCCTCGCCCCCCCCGTCGAATCGCCCACCGTCACGACCTGGCGTCTGCGCGATCGCGACGGCTTCGAGGGGATCGCCACCCTGACCAAGGAGCTGGTCTTCGAGGCGGCCCCGCCGATCCCCATCGTCTTCGATGCCGCGCCGCCGGCTCCGGTCGCCGCCCTCGCGCGCTCGGCGGTCCTCGACGCCTTCCTCGATCCCACCCCGCCTCCACCGAGCTTGACCGTCCTCCCCGCGGCGGCGGACGACCCGCTGGTCGCCGAGCTCGCGGTGCTCACGGCGGTGACGGCCCCCGACCCGACGCGGACCCACCTGCAACTCGCCGCGCCGCTCGGGAACCTCTTCGACCGCTCGACGGTCACGGTGTTCGCCAACGTCGCCGCGGCGACCCACGGCGAGACCCGGAGCGAGGTATTGGGGAGCGGCGATTCCGGGCGGCGCTTCCAGCGCTTCACCCTGCGCCAGAAGCTGCTGACCTACACCCCGGCGCCGGTGCCCTCAGGCGGCCTGAGCAGCCTCGCGGTCGCGGTGGGCGGCGTGCTCTGGCACGAGGCGCCCGACTTCTTCGGCCTGGGCCCGAGGGACCGCAAGTACGTGCTGCGCCGGGACGACGCGGGCAACACCACGGTGCGCTTCGGCGACGGCGTCCACGGCGCCCGCCTCCCCAGCGACGTCGAGAACGTCGCGGCGGTCTACCGCACCGGCATCGGCCTCTCCGGCCTGGTGGCGGAGAACCGGATCTCGCTCCTCGTCACCAAGCCGCTGGGGGTCAAGAGCGTCATCAACCCCATCGCCGCGACCGGCGCGGCGGACCCCGAGACCCGCGATCAGGCGCGCCACAACGCCCCGTTGACCGTGCTCACCCTGGACCGCGTCGTCTCGCTCCGCGACTTCGAGGACTTCGCCCACGGCTTTTCCGGCATCGGCAAGGCCCAGTCGCGCGAGCTCTGGGAACGCGGCCGCCGGCTCGTCCATCTGACCGTCGCCGGGGTGGGCGGGAGCTCCGTCGATCCCGGCTCGGCGCTCTATACCAACCTCCGCGCCGCCCTCGACCGCCTGCGCGACCCCTTCCAGGCGCTCCGCGTCGACTCCTACGACCGCCTCCTCTTCCGTCTCCACCTGCGCGTCAAGACCGATCCCGACCGCGACGCCAAGGCCGTGCTCCAGGCCGTCGAGGCGGCCCTGCGGGAGGCCTTCTCCTTCGCCGCCCGCGACTTCGGCCAGAGCGTCTTCCTCTCTGAGGTGATGGCTTTGACCCAACGTGTGCCGGGCGTCGTCTACGTCGACGTCGACCGGCTCTACCAGGAGGGGCTCGCCGTAACCCTCGAGCACCGCCTGGAGACCCAGCCGGCGCGGCTCGCCGACTCGGGAGCGGTGCTCCGCGCCCAGATCCTCCTCCTCCACCCCGAGCCCGTCGACCTGGGGGCGATCCCATGAGCAACTACAGCGCCGAGCGCCTCTACCGCCTGCTGCCCGCGCTCCACCGGTTGCGCGACGCCGACCAGGGCTACCCCCTGCGCGACCTGGTGACGATCCTCGCCGGGCAGGCCGAGGTCCTCGAAGCCGACATCCAGCAGCTCTACGAGAACTGGTTCGTCGAGACCTGCGAGCCCTGGGTGGTGCCCTACCTGGGCGACCTCCTGGGCGTGCGCGGCACCCGGGGCGCCGCCAGCCGCCGCGCCGAGGTGGCCAATACCCTCCCCTACCGGCAGGCCAAGGGCACCCTCGCGGTGACCGAGCGGCTCGCCAGGGACGTCACCGGCTGGCCCGCCCGGGCGGTCGAGTCCTTCCAGCTCTTGGGCACCACCCAGTACGTCAAGCACGTCCGCCTCGCCAACCTGCGGACGCCGGACCTGCGTCGGGCGAGCGACCTGGAACTCCTCTCCGGCCCCTTCGAGACCGCGGCCCACACCGCCGAGGTGCGGCGGATCGCGGTCGAGGCGGGCCGGTACAATATCCAGAACCTCGGCATCTTCCTCTGGCGGCTTCAGGCCTACCCGCTGGCGGAAGGCATGCCCCATCCCGTCACCGGGTCGTTCTCCACGCCGCAGAAGCACTTCACCTGGAACCCCCTGGGAATGGACCAGCAGCTGTTCTCGTCCGGGGGGACCGCCGCCGGCTCGCGGGTCGCTTCCGAGCTCGACGTGCCGGGGCCGATAAGGCGCCGCGCCCTCTACGACGCCCTTGCCAGATACTACGGCTCGGGATTGAGCCTCGCGGTCTGGACGAGTTGGGACCCGGCGCTCACGGCCCAGGACCCGCTGCCGGCCGATCAGGTCGCCGTCTGCGACCTCACGCAGTGGAAGACCCCGAGCCAGGTCAAGGTGGCCGTCGACCCGCTCCTGGGCCGCCTGTCGTTCCAGGACGACCAGGACCCCGGGAAGGTCCGAGTGAGCTACCACTACGGCTTCAGCGACGACCTGGGCGGCGGCACCTACGAACGCCAGGCGACGTTCACCCGGATCGCCGGCGAAACGTACTTCGCGGTGAGCGAGACGGCGAGCCCCGAGCTGCAAACGCTGCAGGGTGCCCTCGGCGAGTGGAAGCAGGCGTTGGCCCTGGGACCCGTGTCGGCGGTGATCGAGATCCGGGACAGCCGCACCTATGCCGAGCACCTGAAGGTGCCGGAGATCCCGTCCGGCCATCGGCTGGAGATCCGCGCCGCCAACCGGCAGCGCCCGACGCTCCTCCTGACCACCGAGATCAAAGTCACCGGGGCGGCGGAGAGCAGCTTCGAGATGAACGGGCTCCTGGTCGCGGGCAGGCCCGTGAGGCTCGCCGGCCAGCTCAACCACGCGCTCTTCCAGCATACGACGCTCGCCCCGGCCGACGGCACGCCGGTCCTGATCGTCGAGCCGGGCGGAGCCCAGGTGACGATCGAACGTTCGATCGTGGGGGCTGTGCGGGCCTCCTACGAGGCCCACGTCGACATCCTCGATTCGATCGTCGACGCCGGTGACGGGACCGGCCGCGCCCTCCTCCCCGCCTACGCGGCCCCGGACGGCAAGGCGCCGGGAGGGGCGCTCACGGTCTCGCGCTCGACGGTGATCGGCGCGGTGCGGACCGGCACCCTCGCCCTGGCCGAGAACAGCCTCTTCCTCCACCCCGTGCGCGCCGAGCGCCGCCAGGAGGGGTGCGTGCGCTTCTGCTCCCTGGCGGCGGGCTCGCGCGTGCCTCGCCGCTTCCACTGCCAGCCGGCGGTGCCGGACGGCTCGACGGCGGACGAGGCCCGCCGTCTGGCGGCCCTCCTCTCCCCCCGGTTCACCGCGCTGCGCTACGGCGACCCGGGCTACTGCCAACTGACGGCCGACACCCCGCGCGAGATCCGCCGCGGGGCCGAAGACGAGTCCGAGATGGGCGTCTTCTCCAGCCTGCTCAACCCTCAGCGCGAGGATGCCCTGCGCCTGCGCCTCGAAGAGTACCTGCGGGTGGGTTTGGAGGCGGGGATTTTCTATGCGACCTGATACGAGGAGCCACCATGCCCGGCGACATCACCCGATCGACCTTTGAGCTTCGGAAGCACTACAGCGGCGTCCGCCAGCAGCAGGGGCGGGTGCAGCTCGACGCCGACTGGAACGAGCAGGTCGACATCGAAGCCCACCTGCGGGAGACCGCGCTCGCGGACATGGTCGGCAAGACCGGCGCGCCGCAGCGGGGCGGCGGGTTCAAGGTCGAGAGCGTCGGGCGGGACTTGACCCTCACCGGGGGGCGGATCTACGTCGACGGTATCCTTCTGGAGCAGGATACGCCGCGGGTGCCGGTTCTCGGCGCCTCCTCGTTCGGAGACCCGGGCCGCATCAGCCTGCCGGACAAGGCATTGGAAGGGATTCCCATGGCCGTCGGCGACTGGATCGCCCTCTTCGACGCCGGAGCCCTGCCGCTCTTCCTCGCCGACCGGCCCACCTGGGTCGTCCAGGTGCGGAGCATCTCGGACGATGGCCGGCAGCTCCTCACCGATCCGCTCGGTCCCCATACCGGCACCCTCCATTTCCGCCGGCTGTCGAGCTACTTGCACCAGCCCTTCCTCCCCGCTCCGGCCCTGCCGGGCCAGGCGGGGACCTACGTCGTCTACTTAGACGTCTGGCAACGCCACGTCACCGCCTTCGAAGCCCCCGACCTCCTGGAGCCCGCCCTGGGCGGACCGGATACGGCGACGCGGACCCAGACCGTCTGGGAGCTCAAGCTCGTCCGTATCGGCGATCGAAACGCGACCGGGCCCGACACTCTGCCCTTCCACTGCCTGAGCGCGGTAAAGCCCTGGCTCGACGCGATCACGCCGCCGAGCGGCCGCCTGCGGGCCCGTACCAAGCCGGTCCCGCCGCCCAAGGACCCCTGCATCGTACCTTCCAACGCCGGCTACACCCGGCTCGAGAACCAGCTCTACCGGGTCGAGGTCCACACCGGCAGCAACCCGGGCCCCGCCACCTTCAAGTGGTCGCGGGAGAACGGCTCGCCCGTCGTCGCCTGGCTGGGCCTGGACGGCGCGGATCCCGGGCGGCTGCGGGTCGCCAGTACCGGTCGTGACTCCGTCCTCGGCCTCGCCAAGGGCAACTGGATCGAGCTGAGCGACGACACGCGGGAGCTCCTGGGCACGCCCGGGGCACTGGTCAAGATCAAGGACATCCAGGGTGACGTGCTGGTCCTCGACCCGAGCACGAGCGCCCCGAGCTTCGCCGACTTCCCTCTCCATCCCAAGGCGCGGCGCTGGGACTACCCCGACGCGAGCGCACCGGGCCACAACGCAGCGGATCACGCGCTCCCGATCCCGACGGACGACACGGTCTGGGTCGATCTCGAAGGCGACATCCAGGTCGCCTTCGAGCCCGGGACGTTCCACACCGGCGACTACTGGCTGATCCCGGCGCGGGCCTTCATCGGCCAGTTCTCCGGCGACATCCTGTGGCGGCGGGACGACAAGGGGAACGCCCTGGCCGAGGCGCCCCACGGCGTCGCCCACCACTACGCCAAGCTTGCCCTGGTGGACTTCGACCTCGCCACGAAGAAGTTCGACCACCTGCGCGACTGCCGGCCCGTCTTCCCGGCCTTGACCGAGATGATCGACTTCTTCCTGGCGGGCGGCGACGGGCAGGAGGCGATGCCGGGACAGACGCTGCCCTGCAACCTAGCCGTCGGGGTGACCAACGGCCGTTGGTCGGTCGAGGGCGCCCGCGTGCGGTTCGACGTGGAGACCGGCCTCGGCACGCTGCAGGTGCCCAATGGACCGAGCGGCATCTCGGTCGAAGCCTCGACCGGCGCGGATGGCCTGGCCAGCTGTTCCTGGACGCTCCCCGCCACTTTCGACGGCAGCGACACGGCCTGCTTCGCAGTGCAGGCGACGCTCCTCGATCCGCCCTGGGACGGGCCGTCGACGCCGCTCTTCTTCCATGCCAACCGGAGCATCGCCCGCCAGGTCGCCTACGATCCGGGCGCCTGCACCCACCTGGCGGGAGCGACCACCGTGCAGGCCGCCCTCGACCGCCTCTGCCGAAACACCTCGATCGCCTACGTCGGCGGCGACGGCCAGGAGGCCGGCCCCGGCGAGATGCTGCC
>DASQPA010000161.1:0-18992 GCA_035644215.1 Thermoanaerobaculia bacterium | reverse complement strand
ACCTCGAACGTCGGCGGTTCGATCGACGCGACCGCCACGTCCACCAGCGCTTTGCGAGTGGGTGACGACAACAAAAACCGCCAGTACAAGACCGTCGTCTCCTTCGACACTTCGGCGATCCCCGACGGCGCCACCCTCCTCTCGGCGACCCTGCGACTGCGCCGCGGTACGCTCTCCGGTACCAATCCCTTCACCACCCACGGCACCTGCTGGGTCGACGTCCAGTCGGGCAGCGGCTTCTCGGGCTCGACGACGCTCCAGACCGGCGACTTCCAGGCCGCGGCGACCGCCGTCCAGGCGGCGAGCCTCACCAATGCCATCAACAACCTGGACTGGTCGACCGGCAACTTGAACGCCGCGGGCCTCGCGGCCGTCAACAAGACGGGCACGACGCAACTCCGCGTCTACTTCAACTTGGACGACAACAACGACAAGAGCGCCGACTACATCGGCTACTACTCGGGCGACAACGGGACCGCGGCCAATCGGCCGCAGCTCGTGGTGGTCTATCAGTAGCGGGAGAGAGGCGCCTTCCACGCTCGCCCAATAGAAAGGAATGTACCGATGCGATGGCTTTCAATGAAGACCGTGCTCACCCTCCTCACGCTCCTCGCACTCCTATCGCCCGCCACTCTGGCGGCCGCCGGCGCACCGCACTGGCAGGCCGTGGTGCAGCATGGCGACGTCCCGCCGCCCCTCTACGAGGCCGGCATCTCCTTTTCCCGCGAGGGGAATGAGGCGGACACCCTCTACCGCTTCGCCGGCGTGCGCGAGATCGCCGGGGAAGACTCCCTGGTCAACGATTTTTACGCTCTGGATCTGGACACCTTCACCTGGAAGAACCTGGGGTCGCCGCAAACTCCGGCGGCGCGGGCCAACGCGCAGATGATCCCCGGCCCCTGCGTCCACTGTGTGAGCGTCGTGGGCGGCCGGGGCGATTTTCGTACCGGTGTGATGTTCCCCGAGATGCAGACCTATCACATCAAGACCGGCCGCTGGGAGCCGGTGCCGGCGGACCAGCTCGGGACGTCCTTCGCCGTGCAGCGCGCCGCCGGGCTGGTCGTCGAGGTGCCCGAGCCGCACGGGAAAAAGACGACGATCTATGTCTTCGGCGGGGTGGGCAACACGCAGCCCAGGTTCCCCACGACCCCCACGGGTCTCCACGACGACGTCGCCGTCTACGACTCCCATTCCGGCTGGCGGATCGTCGAAACTTCGGGCGTGAAACCCGCGCCGCGCGCCTGGATGACCGGCGGGTACGATCCCGCCACCCACTCGCTGCTGGTCTTCGGCGGCTATCGCCTGGGGCTGGACCAGGGGCCGGACACGCCGGGCTCCGAGCTCTTCGGCCCGACGAACTACACCAACGACCTCTGGTCGCTCAACCTCGACACCTTCACCTGGACGGAGCTCCATCCAACAGGCCCGCTGCCATCGCCCCGGGACAACGTCTCGGCCTTCTTCGACACCGCCCACGGTTGGCTCGTCATTTTCGGCGGCGGGCAATTCGACGGCGCCGTCAACGACCTCTGGTACTACTCGCGAGCCCAGAATCGCTGGACCCAGGTGGCTTTCGCACCCGGCGCGCCGGTCCCCCCGGGCCGCACCGGCAGCGTCTCCTTCCTGCGGGAGACGGACGACGCTTTCGAGCTCTTCCTCCACGGTGGGACCACCGGCGAGCCCGACGGCGACCTCTTGAACGACCT
Organism: Thermoanaerobaculia bacterium; assembly: GCA_035644215.1. Lineage (GTDB taxonomy): Bacteria > Acidobacteriota > Thermoanaerobaculia > Multivoradales > UBA5704 > DASQPA01. Next base: position 17,286 of record DASQPA010000161.1, on the reverse strand, counting down.
GTGGAAACTGACCTGGCCGAAGGACTGACCGTATTTTTCTTCTCAAGAAAGGAAAACGTCCCTTGAAACAATTCCTTCCCCTCACGATCCTGGCCCTGCTCGCCCTCGGCGCGACTCCCGCGTCGGCCGACGGCAACGATTTCTCGGGCACCTATCTCGCGTCCCTCCCGACGCGCGCGGAGATCCTCCAGATCCATGCCGACGGCACGGCGGAGATCACCCTCTCGGATCAGGTCACCTCGGGCGCCGGGGGGCTCACCTTCAGCGACAGCCTGGGTTCCTGGAAGGTCGCCGGGCCGCGCAAGCTCACCGCGCGCTTCCTGAATTTGAACTTTGCCGGGACGGATTTCTCGGGCAATGCGGTGGTCGACTACGTGTACCTGTTCGGGGCGAATTTCCGCACCATCGCCGCGAGCTGCCAGGGGAAGATCTTCCCGCCCGGGGTAGACCCGTTCAACCCGAGCTCGGTCCCCGTCGTCACCTTCGATTGCAGCTATCTGACCGGGCACCCCTACCAGCGTATGCCGCTTCCGTAAGGGCGCACGTCCCGCCGGCCCACCTCACCGGCCGGCGGGACGAATCTTACAATTCACATTACGGCGCGCCGTACACCCCGATGCTGGACCCACTAACCCTCGAACCCGAGCACCAGCCGCTTGCCCAACGCGTTGGCGGCGCGCTCCAACTGCTTGAGCGTGGGATTCGCGTTGGGCTTCTCCAGGCGTTGTACCGCGGGCCAGGACGTGCCAAGGGCCCGTGCCAGATCCGCCAGGCTCTTGCCTTCCGCCTGCCGGGTCACGCGCAGCAGGATCGCCGTCTGTACCGCCGCGCTGGGGCTTGCCACGGGCCGCCGGGTGCGCTTGCCGGGCAAGGGAATCTCCACTCCGTCCTCCAAGCGTTGCTCCAGGATACCCGTCAACACCTCGGCGGCATTGAAGGCGCACTCTTCCGGGGTCGCGCCCTCCGTGAAGGCTTCTTCGATGTCCAGGAACTGCACGACGAAGCCGCCGCTCTCCTGCGGCTCCAGTGTGTAGGGATACTCCAGCTTCATGTCAGCTTCACTCCAGTCTGTTTCTCGATTTTGCGGATCAGGCCGATGCCCAGGTCGCGCCCTCCGTGGACAGGAACCGGCACCGATGTGCCGTCTTTCCGCAGGATGTGGTGACTGCCACTGATACGGACTTCCTTCCAGCCTGCCGATTGCAACTTCTTGATGACCGCTCTCCCGTGCACGGGTAGAGTCTATCAGAAAAGATATATGTCGGTCACCTTCGTGGGCAACAGCGCTCCGCCCGTGGCCCCCTCTCCCAGCCGGAGGAAGGCGCTAACTTTGCGGCCAAGGGACGGGGAGGGCGCTCGCACCGCAGAGACGCCCCGACGGCGGAGGTAACGGAGAGGTTCCGGACGGCGGTTGGGGGCGTCTCTACGAAGGCCCGTGAGGTAGGGGGCTAATTCTTTCACAGCCTCTGAGCGGAGGATCTCCCCTCCGCTCAAAGACGGGCGAGGCACTCGCCGATGGCCTTTTCGACCACCTTGGTGCTTTTCGGGCTCACCCCCGCCTGGCGGGCATGGACACGCCAGCGGGCCGCGGCCACGGCTACCTCGTCGAGAATCGATTCGGCGTCGCGGTCCGTGATTCCCGCCGGAGCCGCCAATTGCAGCAGATGGCGGCGCGCGGGCGCGCGGCCTTCTCCGGCGACGGTCATGGTGTGCTCCCCGCCGGGGCCTGCCGCGAACACGAGATCATAGGCCGGCGCCGGCTCCCAGTCGCCTGCATCGGTCATGCGGAAGGCGAAGTTCTTCACATGGTCGTCACGGTTGTGCGTGAGAACGTTGAAAACCATCCGGCGGTAGCACTCCAGAACCGCTTGATGATCCCGGGTCAGAATCCGCGTCACCTCGAGGAGCTGGCGGTAGTCGCAACTCGGGATGCGGAAGTTGGCGTGAATGAGATTGCCGAAGGTATGCACGTGGTAGCGGTGGTTGCCCCGGCGATCGAAACGCTCCACCCCGAAGAACCGCTCTCCCTCTGCCGTCTCGAAGAGCCGTGCGGGCGGCATGGCGAGGCCCGCCTCTCTCGCCATGAGGGAGTAGGCGAGCTCACCCGGACCCGCGTCGGGCGAGTCTTGCCGGGCAGGGAACTTGACGATCCAATGCGTATAGCCCGGCGGCAGGTCGTCCTCACCCGAGAGGATCGAATCCCCGGAGACTCCGACCAAGACCTTCGGTCGCGCACCGCCGGGGCTGCCGCCGGCGCGCAGAAGCTGCGGCAGAACCTCTCCCGCGGTGCCCTCGACCACCTGCTGGGACGCGCGAGCCATCTGGTGCAGGTCGAGTCTCTGTGCCGCTGGGTCCATGGGCTCGGCCGGTGGGTGATAGGTGAGCGCCCCCATGGTCCGGGTGCCGAGATACGCCAGCCGATCCAGCACCGACACCTCGGCGAGGGCCGAGCCTCGCTGCTGAAAGAAGCGGTCCATGAGCAATAGGCCCCAGCCATCCGGCAACGAGTCATCAAAGAGACCAAAGATCGGGCCGAAGGCGTGGTCGCGGTGCTCGATGAGACCGCTCTCGGGCGGCAGCTTGAAGGGAGACAACCAAAGAGGGTCGCGCAGGAAGGCTGGATCGTACTCGAAGACGACCTGTCCGCCGGCCGAGCCGGCCGATCGCGGCCCGGTCTCCGCCAACTGGCCGACGACGCGTTCTTGGCCCGGCTCGCGGCGGAGCCGCACCTCCAACCTCTTCATATCCGGCCTCTTTTGCGCCCGGGTCGCTGCTCGGCCGCCTCGAGCTCGGCGAGCGACGACGCGCGAGGGGGGTGGAGCAGGAGGTCGAAGTCATCCAGCCGGTTGAGGGCGAAGGCGAGCTCGAGCAGGCTCTGGAGCGAGATCCTGCCTGATTCCTCGAAGCGCCGCAGGGAGGCCAGGCTGACCCCGGACCGTTGGGCCAGAGTGAGCTGCTTCCAACCCTTGGCCAGCCGTAGCGCCTTGACCCGGGCGGCCAAGGTCTCGCTGACCTGCTCGGGCGTCCTGAGTGAAAAGCCGTCCATAGCGCTTGTCCTCCCTGGGTTGCGGACTCTCAGCTACAGATATTATAGTAGCGATAGAGGCCAATAAGGAGGTCAAGCGTTCAAATGTTGGCGTTTCCATCTGGGGCCGCCGCGGCCAGCGGCGGGGAGCTGGCTCAACGATGGCCGCTGGCCGGTCGTGGCCCGAGTAGGCGACGGGAACGTCCTCAGACGAGGACGGTTGGCGTGGGGCCGCCGGTGCGCTCCCCGTCGTCCGGCGGACGGTACTCTCTTTGCACCTTCCGGAAGCGTTATGCTGTGGGCTATGGAGACCCGAACCATGAAACGCACTCCCGCCAGGCGGCCCGTGGCCGCCGGTTTCCTGCTCGCCCTGGCCTTCGCGCCCGGCCTGGGCCGTGCCCAGACGCCGCCGGCATCGCCGGCACCGCCGCCATCGTCGGCGGCACCCGCCCCGCCCCCGTCCGCCCAGCGGCCGGCGCCGCGGCCGGGGACCCGGCTCGACGACGCGCCGACCTTCGGCGAGCGCATCGAGGTGAGGGTGGTCAACGTCGAGGTGGTGGTCACCGACAAGAGCGGCACCCGGGTCCCCGGGCTCGGCGCCGCCGACTTCCGCCTGAAGGTCGACGGCAAGGAGGTGCCGATCGAGTACTTCAGCGAAGTGCGCGGCGGCGACGCCGTCGTCCCCGGCCCCTCCGAGGGGCCGATCGTGGCCGGCCTGCCGAGCCTGGCGCCGGGCAGCCCGGTGGGGACCTCCTACCTGGTCCTCGTCGACGACTACTTCTCGCTCGCCCAGCGGCGGGACGAGGTTCTGCGTTCGCTCAAAGACGACATCGGGCGCCTCCAGCCCGAGGACCGGATGGCGATCGTCGCCTACGATGGCCGCAAGCTCGACATGCTGGCGAGCTGGACCGGCGACCAGGCGGTCCTCGGCCGCGCCCTGGGCCAGGCCATGACACGGCCGGCGCACGGCCTCGACCGCCTGGCCGAGCTGCGCAGCTTCGACACCGCGCGCCAGCTGCAGCCGCTGCGCCCCCTGCAGCTGATCCAGCGGAGCCCCCTCGACAACCGGCTGGACGTCGAGGAGCGCTCCTACGCCGAGCGCCTGGCTGCCCAGGTCCAGAAGTCGGTCGACGCCGCCATCTCCACCCTGCGCAGCTTCGCCTCGCCGCCCGGTCGCAAGGTGATGCTGCTCCTCGACGGCGGCTGGCCCTACTCGCCCGGCTCCTACGTCGCCAACGACGTCAACCGGCCGGTCCTCGACCGCGACGTGCCGGACGGCGAGGCCCTGCTGCGGCCGCTCGCCGACGCCGCCAACCTGCTCGGCTACACCGTCTACCCGGTGGACGTACCGGGGCTCGACGGGACGACCGTCGACGCCGCGCAGGGGGGGCCGCCGCCCGTCGTCAGCTTTCCCGTCCGCCAGCAGGAGATCTCCGCCACGCTCGACTACGTGGCCCAGGAGACCGGCGGGCGGCCGCTGCGCGCCGGCCTGCGCCGGGCGGCCCTGGAGAACGCGGCGGGGGACACCCGCGCCTACTACTGGCTGGGCTTCAGCCCGGCCCACAAGGGGGACGACCGGCGCCACAACGTCCAGGTCGAGGTCCGGCGGGCGGGGCTCAAGGTGCGTTCGCGCTCCGGCTACGTCGACCTGTCGAAGGGTGGCGAGTCGGCGATGATGGTCGAGAGCGCCATGCTCTTCGGCAGCCCCGCGGGCAGCGAGTCGCTGCCCTTCGAGCTGGGGGCTGCCGTCCGCTCCGGGCGGCGGGAGATCGAGGTGCCGCTCAAGGTCGCCCTGCCGGTCAACGCCATGGCGGTGGTGCCGATCGAGGGCAAGTACCGGGCCGAGTTGGAGCTCCGGGTGGCCGCCCTGGACGAGAACGGCAACCGCTCGGACATCCCGATGCAGCCGATCAAGCTCGCCTTCGCGACCGCGCCGGAGCGGGGCAAGTACGTCCCCTACGGCCTGAAGCTCAAGCTGCGGCGGATCCGCCAGCACCTGGTCATCGCCCTTTTCGACCCCATCGGCGGCAAGATCCTGACCGCCGAGACGGACGTCAATCCGCCCAAATGAGAGGCGCCGAGCCGGGCCGGGTCCGCACGAGGGAAGGCAGGCAAGCCTGGCGGTTCGCCGCCGGTCTGCCGGTTTCGCTTTTCCTGACGCTCGGGCCGGCCCTCGCCCGAACCCCGCCGCCGGACGTCCCGAGCTTCGGCGAGCGGATCGAGGTGCGGGTGGTCAACGTCGAGGTGGTGGTCACCGACAAGGGCGGCAACCGGGTGCCGGGGCTCGCCGCCGCCGACTTCCGCTTGAAGGTCGACGGCCAGGAGGTGCCGATCGAGTTCTTCAGCGAGGTCCGCGGGGGGGGCGCCGTCGTCCCCGGTCTCGCGGCGGGGCCGATCGTGGCCGGCCTTCCCAGCCTGGCGCCGGGCAACCCGGTGGGGACCTCCTACCTGGTCTTCATCGACGACTTCTTCTCGGCCCCCCAGCGGCGCGACGAGGTGCTGCGCTCCCTGGCGGGCGACCTCGGGCGCCTGCAGCCGGAGGACCGCATGGCGATCGTCGCCTTCGACGGCCGGAAGCTCGCGCTGCTGGCGAGTTGGACGGGGGATCCGGCCGCCCTCGGCCGCGCCCTGGCGCAGGCGAGGGCGCGGCGGGCCCACGGCCTGGACCGGATGGCCGAGCTGAACACCTCCGACATCGGGCGGCAGCTGACCCCGCTGGTCCCCTTGCAGCTGATCCAGCCGAGCGCGGTGAGCAGCCGCCTGGACCCCGAGGCGCGCATGTACGCCGAGCGCCTGGCCGACCAGGTCCAGAAGTCGGTCGCCGCCGCGGTCTCGACCCTGCGCAGCTTCGCCTCGCCGCCCGGCCGCAAGGTGATGCTGCTCCTGGACGGCGGCTGGCCCTTCTCGCCCGCCTCCTACGTGGTCAACGACAACCGGCCGGTCTTCGACCGCGACGTGCCGGGCGGGGAGGCCCTGCTGCGGCCGCTCGCCGACGCCGCCAACCTGCTCGGCTACACCCTCTACCCGGTGGACGTCCCGGGGCTCGACGCGACCTTCGCCGACGCCTCGGTGGGGGGGCCGCCGCCCGTCGTCAGCTTCCCCGTCCGCCAGCAGGAGATCGCCGCCACCCTGGACTACGTGGCCCGGGAGACCGGCGGGCGGCCGCTGCACGCCGGCCTGCGCCGGGCGGCCCTGGAGATCGCTGCGGGGGACACCCGCTCCTACTACTGGCTGGGCTTCTCCCCGGCGCGCCAGGGGGACGACCGGCACCACGCCATCGAGGTCGAGGTCCGGCGGGCGGGCCTCGCCGTCCGCTCGCGCACCGGCTACGTCGACCTGTCGAGGCGGGGGGAGGGGGCGATGCAGGTCGAGAGCGCCCTGTTCTTCGGCACCCCTTCGGGTGCCGAGTCGCTGCCCGTCGAGCTGGGGGCCGCCGTGCGCTCCGGATGGCGCGAGATCGAGGTGCCGGTTTCGATCGCCCTGCCGATCCAGGCGATGGCGGTGGTGCCGGTCGAGGGCCGGTGGCGGGCCGATCTGGAGCTGCGGGTGGCCGCGCTGGATGAGAACGGCGACCGTTCGGACGTCCCGGCGGTGCCGATCCAGCTCACCTTCGACACCGCGCCGGAGCGCGGCCGGTACGTACCCTACAACCTGAAGCTCAAGCTGCGCCGCATCCGCCAGCACCTGGTCCTCGCCCTTTTCGACTCGATCGGTGGCAAGATCCTGACCGCCGAGGCGGACGTGGACCCGCACAAGTGAGGGCGCGCCCCCTATAATCGAGGGCGAACCACGAGGGAGGGGGCTCTTCCGCGTCCTCCCGCTCCATTCTCGGAAGAAGACAGGGACTTCTCATGCACCTCTATCGATTCACCGCCAAGCTCGGCACGGTCGGCAAGACCGGCCTCGGCCTGCTCCTCGCCGGGGCCGTCCTGGCCGCCAATGTCGGCAACGCCGTCCATGCCGCCAGCCAGTCGCCGGCGACCGACGCCGCCGCCAAGGCGCACGCCGCCGCCGCGATCAAGTCGACCCCGCCGCCCGCCGCTCCCAAGGGAACGGCTGCCTCCCCGGCCGGCAAGAACGGCACCGCCGCGGCGTTCGTCGACACCGAGGTCATCGACGTCTCGGTCGTCAACGTCGACGTCTACGTCACCGACAAGCAGGGCAAGCGGGTGCCCGGCCTCGGCAAGAACGACTTCGAGATGTTCGAGGACGGCAAGCCGGTCGCCATCACCAACTTCTACGCCGTCGAAAATGGCAAGGCCATCGGCGAGGGGGCGCCGTCCCCGGTCGGCGCCGAGCCGCCGCCGCCCGGCCCGCCCGGCATTGCCACGACGCCCCCGGTCCCCGAGGACCAGCGGCTGCGCCTGGTGGTCTACATCGACAACTACAACCTCCACCCGTTCAACCGCAACAAGGTGATGCGCGACCTGCGCAACTTCCTGCGCGACCACGTGTCGCGCGAGGACCGGGTGATGCTGGTCTCCTACGACCGCGAGCTGCACGTGCGGCGGCCCTTCACCAGCGACTCGGAAGTGATCGCCGGCGCCCTGACCGAGCTCGAGACGGTGACCGGCAACGCCGTCCACTTCGATTCCGACCGGAGGAGCGTCCTGGACCAGATCAACGATGCGCAGAGCTACGACGAGGCGCTCAACTTCACCCACCTCTACGCCGAGTCGGTGTTCAACGACCTCTCCTTCTCGATCGACGCGATCAAGAAGATCGTCGATTCGCTGGCCGGCCTGCCGGGCAGGAAGGCCATCCTCTACGTCTCGGACGGCATCCCGATGATCGCCGGCCAGGACATCTACTACGCCCTGACCGACAAGTACCCCACCCAGTCGGGGGGCCTGAACGAGTCGATGCAGTTCGACGCCTCCCGCCGCCTGCTGGAGGTGACCTCCGCGGCCAACGCCAACCGGGTCACCTTCTACACCATCGACGCCGGCGGCCTGCGCACCTACGAGTCGACGACGGCGGAGAACCACGGCGTCGGCCCCGGCCAGAGCGTCTACGTCGACACCGTCAACATGCAGAACCTGCAGAGCCCGCTCCAGACCCTGGCCGAGACCACCGGCGGCAAGGCGGTGCTCAACACCAACAACGTGGGCCCGGACCTGAACCGGATTGCGGCCGACTTCCAGACCTACTACTCGCTGGGCTACACCCCGACCCACCTGGGCGACGGCCGCTACCACAAGATCACGGTCAAGGTGAAAAAGAAGGGCTTGGACGTGCGCCACCGCACGGGCTACCGCGACAAGAGCATCGAGTCGCAGATGAACGACGGTACGGTGGCGGCGCTCGATTTCGCCTTCGACTCGAACCCCTTGAACGTCGGTTTGGATTTCGGCCGGCAGTCGCAGCGCGAGGACGGCTACTATCTCCTCCCCATCGAGGTGAAGATCCCCATCGGCCGGCTGGTCCTCGTGCCGCGCGAGAAGGTGCGGGCAGCCTCGGTCCGCTTCTTCGTCGCCGCCATGGACGCCGACGGCAACAAGTCGGAGGTGCAGCAGGCCCGCATCCCCATCCAGGTCCCCGAGGCGGAGATTGCCACGGCGAAGCAGAAATACTATGTTTACAGCGTGAGCTTGCTGATGCGCAGAGGGGATCACCGGGTGGCGGTGGGGGTGCGGGACGATCTGGCGTCGGCATCCTCCTTCCTCGCCAAGGGCGTCCGGGTAGGGGGGTGAAGTTGCGGGTAGGAGGTAGCTTTTGAGCTGGGTCGACCTCTTCCGCTCGCTGGGCGGATCGCTGATCGAAGTCCTGCGGGCCGAGGTCGACTCCCTCAAAGAGGAGCTGGCGAGCTCGGGCCGACACTTAGGCGTCGGCCTCGCCCTCCTGGGCGGCGCCGCCGTCCTCCTCTTCTGGACCCTGGGCGCGCTGATCTTCACCCTCGGGGCTGTGCTCGCCATCTGGCTCCAGGTCTGGGCGGCGGCCCTGATCGTCGTCCTCCTCTTCCTCCTGGGTGCGGCGCTCCTCATCGCCCTCGGTCTGCGCCAGCTCAAGCGTTTCGAGAACCCCTTGGAGAGCCTGCGCGAGCACGTCTCCGACCACCTCGACTGGTGGCAGCACACCCTGCTGCGCGAGGAGAAGAAGATCCCGGTGCCGCCGGCCGCCGCCGAATATCGCAGGGGACGGGAGAGCGGGGGAGAACGGAGGGAGACGCCATGAGCCGATTGGACGAGGCCCGCCGCCAGGCCGAGCTCAAGCTGGAGCAGAGCCGTCGCGAGGTCGAGCAGCGCCTGGCCGAGGTCAAGGCCGCGGTCGAGAGCGAGCTGGGGGTGGTCCCCCGGCGCAGCTACATGGCTCTCGCCCTGCTCGCCGGCGCCGGCGGCTTCGTGCTGGGGATGAAGGGAGTGAAGCGGCGTCCCCGCCGTCTCCGCGCGAAGGGGCGCCGGGATCGCTGAACGTCGACTGCCCGGTCTACTGCCCGGTCGACTGCCCAGAGACCGGGCGCTTGAAGACCATGGCGATGTTGTCGGTGGCGCCGGTCTTGAAGTTGACCGAGGTGATCGATACGAGCTCCCACCCTTCCTCCCCGAGCAGGTTCAACTGCGGGGCGGCGTTTGGATCGAGGCGATAGTTCTCGCTCCGGATGTTGATGATCTTGTATTCCCACTTACTCATATCCGCACGCTCCTTTAAAGATCCTCACCCGTCGAGCGGGCCACCCGCGTCATTGTAGCTGAAAGGCTCATGTTCTCTAGGGGGTACGTATAATCCGCACGCGGACACCGCGCCCCGCGTTCCAGAGCGTTGCGAGATCCGCGCCATCGAGCGAGACCTCGAGCGTGCCCAAGGAGCCGGGGAGGAGGCCGGGCTCGCCGGGGGCCAGCTCCCGGTAGTGGGTGACCCGGCGGGTCACCGTGTGGCCGGCGAGGCTCGCCTCGAACCGGGGCGCCTGAAGCCAGGCGGCGGGGATGTCGGTCACCAGGTTGCCGAAGCGGTCGACGTGGATCACCCGGCCGAGGAGGGTGTCGCCCTCCCGGCGCGGCGGCTCGCCGGGGAGGAGCACCGGATCGTCGATCACCGGCCCCAGGGCCGCCGCCGGCGTGCCGTTCAAGAGGGCGGCGGCTAAGGGGGCGAAGCGGTCGCGGCCGTGGAAGGTCTGGCCGGGGGAGGGCCGGTAGAGATCCGGCCGGTGGGCGGCCCGGGCCACGCCGTCCCCCAGGGGCGGCAGGAACGGGGTGAGGAGGCCGTTGTCGGGGGCGAGGAAGAAGGCCCCGGCGTTCTCGACGAGGAGCAGCCGCCGGTCGCTCCCCACCCCCGGGTCGACCACCGCCAGGTGCACGGTGCCGGGAGGGAAGGCGGGAGCGGCGGCGGCGAGGAGGAAGGCGGCGGTTTCGACGTCGCCGGGCGGCACCTGGTGGGAGAGGTCGACGATCGAGGTCCCGGGCGCCAAGCCCAGGACGACCCCCTTGACGGCGGCCACGTACCAGTCGGCGAGCCCGAAGTCGGTGGTGAGGGTGAGGAGCGGCATGTCGTCTCGTCCTGTACAATCCCGCCCGTGCCGACCCCGGAGATCTCCGCCCGCCGCCTTCTCCTCTTCACCAAGCCGGCTCGCGCCGGGCGGGTGAAGACCCGGCTGATCAGCGATCTTACCCCGGCTCAGGCGGCGGCTCTCCATACCGCTTTCGTCGAGGACCTGCTCTCCCGGCTCAGGCGAGCGCGCTGCGAGCTCCATCTCGCCTGGGCGCTCGACGAGGGGGAGGCGCTGCCGGAAGCGGCGATTTTTGAGGGCGGTGCCGGCCTCCCCGGACTGCGCCAGGAGGGGGGCGACCTGGGCGAGCGCCTCTACACCGCCCTGGCGGGCGCCGCCCGCGAGGCGCGGGCAGTGGCGGCCCTGGGGAGCGACCACCCGACCCTGCCGGTCGAGCTCGTCCACCGCGCCTTCGCCGCGGTCGAGGCCGGCGCCCGGGTGGTTCTCGGGCCGGCGGAGGATGGCGGCTACTACCTGATCGCCCTGGTCGCCCCGGTCCCCCGGCGGCTCTTCCAAGGCATCGACTGGAGCACCGGCCGGGTGCTCGCCCAGACTCTCGACCGCTGCCGGGAGCTGGGAATCGTCCCCGACCTCCTGCCGGTGGCGGCTGACGTCGATACCCCTGAGGACCTGGAACGGCTCGCCCGGCAGATGGCAGACTCCGACCTCGGCTGCCCGCGCACCCGCGGCCTGCTCGCGGCCTGGGGCCGCTTGCCGAAGGAGGTGGAAGCGCGATGAGACTCCTTTCCGCCGAGGCCATGCAGACGGTCGACCGCGCCGCCATCGACGAGCTGGGCATCCCCGGCCCGGTGCTGATGGAAAACGCCGCCATCGGGGTGGTCGACGCGATCGGCGAGAGCTTCCCCGATGCCGATTCAGTGGCGATCTTCTGCGGTCCCGGGAACAACGGGGGCGACGGCCTCGCCGTGGCCCGCCACCTGGCGGTCCGCGGCTACGACGTCTACGTCTTCCTCGTCTTCTCCGGGAGGAAGCCGAGCGCCGACGCCAAGGCCCAGCTCGCCATCTGCCGCAAGATGGAGCTGCCGATCGAGGAGCTGCGCTGCGAGGAGGATGAGGACGACGACGACCTCGTCGACGCCATCGAGGCGGCGCGCGAGACCGACTTGATCGTCGACGCCCTCTTCGGCACCGGCCTCGCCCGGCCGCTCGACGGCGCCGTGGCCATCCTGGTCGACGGCCTGAACGACCTGCCGGTGCCGCGGGTGGCGGTCGACATCCCGAGCGGGCTCCACGGCAGCCGGGGGGAGATCTTCGGGCCGCACGTCGAGGCCGACCTGACGGTCACCTTCGCCGCCCCCAAGATCGCCCATGTCTTCCCGCCCGCCGCCGGCGCGGTGGGGGAGCTGGTGGTGGCCGACCTCGGCATCCCGCCCTCCCTCGTCGAGGCGGCGCCGGGTGGGCTCCACCTGCTCGACCCCGAGGAGCTCGAAGGGCTCCTTCCCGAGCGCGACGTCGACGGGCACAAGGGGGATTACGGGCACGCCCTGCTCGTCGCCGGCTCGCCGGGGAAGGCGGGGGCGGCGATCCTCGCCGCCCGCGCCGCGGTGCGCGTCGGAGCCGGCCTGGTGACCGTCGCGGTGCCCGAGCCGCTCCTGGCGACGGTCGACCTGGGCTCGGTCGAGTCGATGACTCTGCCCCTCCCGGCCGGCCCCTCCGGGCAGCTGGCGGCGGCCGCGGTCGATCGCCTGCTCGCCTTCGCCCAGGGCAAGAGCGCCCTGGCCTTGGGGCCGGGCCTGGGCCAGGAGACGGAGACCGCGGAGGCCATCCGCCGCCTGGTGCAGGAGGCCGACCTCCCCCTGGTGCTCGACGCCGACGGTCTGAACGCCTTCGCCGGCCGGGCGGGCGAGATCGCCGGCCGGGCGGCCCAGGGACGCGAGACCGTGCTCACCCCGCACCCGGGGGAGATGGGGCGCCTCCTGGGCATCCCGACCGCCTCTGTGCAGGCCGACCGCATCGCCGCGGTCCGCCGGGCGGCCCGGGAGACCCGGGCGGTCGTCGTCTTGAAGGGCCATCTCAGCCTGATCGCGGTGCCCGAGGCCGCGGGGGAAGACGACGGCGACGAGGGGGACGGGGAGGCGGCGGTCTACGTCAATCCCACCGGAAACCCGGGGATGGCGACCGGCGGCACCGGCGACGTCTTGACCGGCATTCTGGTCGGGCTCCTCGCCCAGGGGCTCGCGGCGCCCGAGGCGGCGCAACTCGGGGTCTACCTGCACGGCCTGGCCGGCGACTTCGTGGCGGAGCGGTTCGGGGGCGCCAGCGGGCAGGGCCGGGGATTGGCGGCGGGCGACCTCGTCGAGGCGCTGCCCGCGGCCTTCCAGAAGCTCGCCGCGGCGGGGGAGTAGGCCCCTGCGGCGCTGGGCGACGGCGAACGAGGCCGAGACCGAGGCGCTGGGCGCCGCCCTGGCCGGGGAGCTGGCGCCCCACGGCGTCCTCCTCCTCTCCGGCGAGCTGGGGAGCGGCAAAACCGTCCTCGTGCGCGGGCTCGCGACCGCGCTGGGGGTCCCGCCGGGTGAGATCCAGTCGCCGACCTACACCCTGATCCGCGAGCACGCCTGGGGTGGCGACGAGGCGACCGGCGGCGGTGGCCGGCTGTACCACGTCGACCTCTACCGGCTTTCGCCCGAGGAGGCGGCGGAGCTGGGGTTGGAGGAACTGCTCGCCGGCCCCGGGGTCAAGGTGATCGAATGGGCGGAACGGCTGGGGTTTGCGGTGCCGGGGGCGCTGCGGTTGACGCTACGGCGGCTCCCGGAACGGCCGGAGGAGACGGGGAGAGAAATTCTTGAAATGGACCGTTACAACCTGACGAGATAGGAGGGATTCATGTCGATTCGCAAAGTGGGAGTCCTCGGCTGCGGCCTCATGGGCTCGGGCATCGCGGAGGTGGCGGCGCGCGCCGGTTTGGAAACGGTGGTGCGCGAGGTGGACCGGGGGCTCCTCGACAAGGGGCTCGTCCGCATCCAGGGCTCGCTCGGCAAGGCGGTCGAGAAGGGGAAGCTGGCGGCAGAGGAGCGCGACGCGGTCCTCGGGCGGCTCCACGGCACGACCAGCTTCGACGACATGGTCGACTGCGACCTGGTGGTCGAGGCGATCATCGAGAACGTCGAGGAGAAGCGCCACACCTTCGCCGCCCTGGACGCGGCGGTCAAAGAGGACGCGATCTTCGCCAGCAACACCTCCTCGCTCACCATCACCCAGCTCTCCATGGCGACCAAGCGCCCCGACCGCTTCGTGGGCCTCCACTTCTTCAATCCGGTGCCGGTGATGAAGCTGGTCGAGGTGGTGCGCACGATCCTCACCTCGAACCAGACCTTCGACGCCGCCTTCGCCTTCGCCCGCCAGGTGGGCAAGGAGCCCATCGCCTGCCGCGACAATTCGGGCTTCGTCGTCAACCGCCTGCTCGTCCCCTACCTGCTCGACGCCATCCGCGCCCTGGAGGAAGGGGTGGGGAGCGTCGAGGATATCGACAAGGGGATGCAGCTCGGCTGCGGCTATCCCATGGGTCCCTTCACCCTGCTCGACTTCGTGGGCCTGGACACCACCTACTACATCGCCAACATCATGTTCGAGGAGTACCGAGAGAAGCGCTTCGCCCCGCCGCCGCTCCTCAAACAGATGGTCCTCGCCGGCCGACTGGGCCGGAAGAGCGGCCACGGGTTCTACGAGCACGGGAAGAAGTAGGCGGCCCCGGCCTCCGGGAGCTTCCGGGTCCCGCCGGAAGCTTCCGGCCCCCTCACACCGGATCGGGATCGAGCTTCAGCCCCGGCGGCTCCAAGCGCTTCCGGCACTCGGCGATCGAGCGCAGCATGCCAAGCGCGGTGCCCTGTTGGGTGAAGGCGTCGCGCAGGAGGAGGAGGGCGGCGAGCGCCTCGGGGCCGGTGCGCTGGGCCTTGAAGGTGGCGATCACCTGCTCGACCAAGCCGCGCGCCTCGGCCACCCGGCCCTGGCGCAGCCAGACCGCCGCGAGATCGAGGGAGACCTGGACCGAGGGGGAGGCGAGGCCGGCGGCCTCGAAGCCCTGCCGTACCTCGGTCAGGCAGCGCTCGGCTTCGGCGAGGTCGCCGCAGCCGGCCGCGAGCTTGCCTTCCACCCAGCCGAGCTTCAGGCGGTCGAGCCGGCCGCCGTAGCGCTGGTAGAACGGCCGGAAGCGGTCGAGGAGCGGCAGCGCCTCCTGGCAGCGGCCGAGCTCGACCAGGCAGTCCAGAATGTTGTGGACCGTCGCCAGGGCGAGCTCCGGATCGCGCCCCACCTCGATCCGCTCGAAGCCCTCGGTCAGGAGCGCGAGCGCCTGGCGCGGGTCGTCGGCGTAGCCGGTGTAGAGGCCCTTGCTGATCAGGGCGCGGCCGGCCTGGTGCTCGTCCCCGAGATCGCAATAGAGGACGTAGACGGCGTCGAGCAGCGCCAGCCCCGAGGCGTACTGGCGCCGGTGGCAGCGCAGGGAGGCGAGGAGGTCCATCAGGCGGGCGAGGAGGTAGGGGTCGCCGCTCCCCTGGGCGCTCCGCTCGACCGCCTGCTGCATGGTGCTCTCGGCGCGGTCGAGGTCGTCCGCCACCCGGAAGGCGTTGGCGAGCTCGGCCAGGGTCCGGGCCTGCATGTCGATCACCGTCTCCCGGCCGTAGCGCGCGGGGTCCAGGTTGTCGGCGGCGAAGCGCGCCAGCCGGGCGAAGTGGACCATGCGCTGGGGGTCGTCGTGGCGGCAGGCGCGGCTCTTGGCGAGGAGCTCCTCGCAGAGCGGCGCCCGGCCGCCGCCCGCCGGCTGCAAGTGCTGGAGCCCGCGCGCCCGGGCCAGCAGCTCGCGTTCGAGCGGCCGCCGGTGGCGCTCGGCGCCGAGGCTGGCGAGCGTGGCGGCGAGGGCCCGGTCGATCGCCCCGTCGTACTCCGTCTCGCTGACCGGTGGGGGCGCCGCCGGTCCTTTGCCGAAGAGCCGGAGCGCCAGCGTCTCCATCTTCGCCTCGCAGCGCGAGCAGCCGCGCGCCAGGTGGGTGACCACGACCTTGACCTCAGGCACCGGAAGCTCTCCCAGCAGGAAGCTCTTGAGGCTCGCGGCGCTCGGGTGCTCGGGCACACTGGCTCCTTTCCGCACTGCAGGTCGACTCATTCTCTCACAAGAATCTTATGCTGGGCGCAGATTGACCCCCAGGGGGCGGGGGCATAAGCTGGCGCCTTTCGCGAGGTCTGCCATGAGCGAGCCCGGTTCCCAGCCGTTCCTCGTCGCCGCCGTCCAGGCCTCCCCGGTCTTCCTCGACTGCGCGGCCACGGTCGAGAAGGCCTGTGCCTTGATCGCCCAGGCCGGCGCGGCCGGGGCGCGGCTCGCCGTCTTCCCCGAGGGCTTCCTCCCCGGCTATCCGCTCTGGTGCTGGTTCATCCCGCCAGGGGAGACGCACGCTTTGCGCGAGCTCTACGTCGAACTGGTCGACAACGCCGTCGCCGTGCCGAGCCCGGCGACCGACCGGCTGGGCGAGGCCGCCCGCGAGGCGGGGGTGGCGGTCGCCATCGGGATCAACGAAGTGAACGTCGAGGCGAGCGGGGCGACGCTCTACAACTCCGTCCTCTATATCGGTCCCGATGGCCGCGTCCTCGGCACGCACCGCAAGCTGGTGCCGACGGTGGGGGAGCGGCTCGTCCACGGCCAGGGGGACGGCAGCTCGCTCCAGGTCTTCGACCTCCCCTTCGGCCGCCTCTCTGGCCTGGTCTGCTGGGAGAACTACATGCCGCTCGCCCGCTACGCCCTCTACGCCCAGGGGGTGCAGATCTATGTCGCCCCGACCTGGGACCGCGGCGAGCCCTGGCTCTCCACCCTGCGCCACATCGCCAAGGAGGGCCGGGTCTACGTCATCGGCGCCTGCAGCGCCATGCGCCAGGACGACGTCCCCGACCGGCTGGCCTTCAAGGCCAAGTACCTTTCCGGGGCAGGAGAGTGGCTGAACCCAGGCGACAGCGCCATCGTGAATCCTGACGGCAAGCTCCTCGCCGGCCCGGCGCGCCACGAAGAGACGATCCTCTACGCTGAGGTCGATCCGCGGCAGATGGTGGGCCCCCGTTTCCAGTTGGACGTCGCCGGGCATTACGGACGGCCGGACGTCTTCGAGCTCCGGGTGCACCGGGAGACGCGGCCGATGGTGCGGTGGGGGGAGCCGAGGGAGTAGAACAGGCGCTGACGTAACCGGCGGAGGACTCCCTGGGAGCGCCGGCGTCCTCGCCGGCTCTTGCCGTTCTTCGCGATCCGCCCGGCGAGGACGCCAGCGCTCCCAGGGACCCTCCCGCCCTCCAGCCCTTGCCATTGGAGACACTACGGTCCGGAGTCGAGGCCTTCGGGAGGAGTTTGTAGACACTACGAAGGCCGGTTGAGACACAAAGACAGGGTTTGTAGACACTATGGCGGGCAGTTGGGACACAAGAAACTGGCCTTGAGACACTACGGACGGCCGTTGAGACACTACGAAGCTCGTTGGAGACACTGGGAATCGTTTTCTCGTGTCTCAAACGGGTTTCCTCGCGTCTCAATCGACTTTCTTTGTGTCCCAATGGAGTTTCCTAGTGTCTCAACGCGGGATTCTTGTGTCTCAAAGGCCGCCCGTAGCGTCTCAACGCCGGGTTTTGTGTCTCATAGCCGCTCGTAGTGTCCCATCGCCGGCGTTCTTTGTGTCCCAACGCGGTCCGAGAAGATCTCCGGCCATGGGAGGTACACTTTCCGCCAGGAACCAATACGGTGGGGGAGCCAGGGTGGCGCGGCGGTGCAACCTCGCATGGTCCGTGG
>DASQPA010000160.1:0-2544 GCA_035644215.1 Thermoanaerobaculia bacterium | reverse complement strand
CTCTAGACGCCGACCATGAAGATCGTCCACACCAGCGACTGGCATATCGGCCGCCGATGACGGCTCTACGTCGGCGCCATCCTCGGTGGCAACGGCTACATCCGGAACCGCGACAGGTCGCCTCTCACTTGCCCACGGGGGTGGTGCTGCCGCTCTCGCGGCCGAGACCCTCTTTCGGCACCTCGATCCCCAGCGCCGTGGCGAGGTCGATCTGGTGCTCCTGCTCCTGGCGGACGATCTCGCGCAGATCCTCGGCCAGGGCGTACTCGCCCAGGGCCTCGGCCTGGCGCACCCGCTCGCGGTAGTTGCGCACCGTCTCGTTCTCGTTTTCGAGGTCGAAGCGGAGCATCTCCTCCGCCTTCTCCGAGGTGCGCACCGGCTTGGGCTTGGTGGTCGGCTGACCGCCGAAGTAGTCGATCTGCTTGGCGATCGTCAGGGCATGCTGCAGCTCCTCGCCGGCGTGCTTTTCGAGCTCGGCGGCGATGCTCATGTACGGCGCTCCCTTGAGCACCTGGCTGTAGACCACATACGAAATGATGGCTTGATACTCCCGCGACAGGTCCTCGTTGAGCAGATCGACGAGTTGCTCCCGGGTGATCGTCTTTTCCTTGGCCATGAAACGGTCTCCTCCCTCTGTCTCACTTCTCGACTCCAAGCAAGCAATGGCCGTACCAGTTCAGCCCGGCGCGGGGGGAGCGGCGGTGATGGGGCGGTGGCGGCGGTTGGCGGGGTCGATCCGATCCTGTAGACTGCCCCGCCTGGAGCACCGCCTCAGGCGACCCGGCGCGGCGCTCGCACCTCAAGACGCATGAAGATCGTCCACACCAGCGACTGGCATATCGGCCGCCGATGGAAGGGCATCCAGCGCTTCGACGAGCTGGAAGCGGTGCTCGACCATCTCGCGGCCTTCGTCGAGGAGGAATCCGTCGACCTCGTCCTCCACACCGGGGACGTCTTCGAAAGCCGCAACCCGCCGGCCGAGGCGGAGCAGCTGGTGAACCGGTTCCTCGTCCGCGTGGGGCGAAGCGGCGCGCAGATGCTCGTCATCGCCGGCAACCACGACGATCCGCTCCGGCTGGACGCCCGTTCCTTGCTCACCGAATTCGTCCACGTCCAGATCCTCGGCCGCCCGCGCCCCGCCTCCCGGGGGGGGACCCGGACCCTCTCGACCCGTTGTGGCGAGAAGGCCGTGGTCGCGGCGCTGCCGTTCGCCTCTCCCGGAGCCTGGGTGTCGGCGCTGGACCTGGCCGGCGAGGAGGCGAGCGCCCGGAGCAAATATGCCCGTATGTTCGAACGCGCGGTCCAGAATCTCTGCGGCCCCTTTCGGCCGGACGCCGTCAACCTCCTCATGGCCCATACGCACGTCGAGGGTGCCCTCTTCGGCGAATCGGAGCGCCGCGTCCACATCGGAGAGGACTGGGCCGCCTCGCCCAAGGCGCTGCCGTCCACCGCGAGCTACGTCGCTCTCGGCCACATCCACAAGCCGCAGAAGATCGCCGGGCCGGTGCCGGCCTACTATGCCGGATCGCTTCTCCAGATGGACTTCGGCGAGGCCGGGGAGGAAAAAAGCTTTACCGTCGTCACGGTGTCGCCCGGCAAGCCCGCAAAGATCATGCAGGTTCCCTACGCGGGAGGTCGGCCGCTCGTCGACCTTCGTGCCTCGCTCGCGGAGCTCGAGCAGACTGCGGACCGCTATCGCACGGGTTGGTTGCGGGTGACGGTCCCGTTGACGGAGAGGGATCCCGATCTCAATCGAAAAGTCCGCGAGCTGCTCCCCAATGCGCTCGTCGTGCGCGCCGAGCTCCCCGAAACCGAGGAGCCGCAGGTCATCCGGCTGGAGACCGGGGCCTCGCCGGTGGAACACTACCGTGCCTACCATCTCCGCATGCACCAGCGCGAAGCGGAACCGGACGTTCTGGAAACCTTTCAGAATTTCTATGACCAGGCCTTCGCCGAGGATTGAACGTTGCGTCCCCTCCATCTCACCATCGAAGGCCTGGCCTGTTTCCGGGAGAAGCAGGAGATCGACTTTCGCACGCTCGATCTCTTCGCCATCTCGGGGCCGACGGGAGCCGGTAAGTCGACGCTCCTGGACGCCATCATCTTTGCGCTCTATGGAGAGATCCCCCGGGTCAACCAACCCCATCGAACCGAGATGATCTCGGCGTCCCGGGACCGGGTCAGCGTGGTGCTGGATTTCGCGGTCGGCGAGAGCCGCTACCGCATTGCCCGGACGCTTCGGCGCAGTGGTGTGCATGCGGTTCGCCTGGAGGCGCACGACGAGAGTGGCGCGGTCAAGAATCTCGCCGATCAGGTGCGCACGGCGACCGATCAGGTGGTGCAGATCCTGGGGCTGGCGGCGCCGGCGTTCATGCAGGCCGTGGTGCTGCCGCAAGGCCAGTTCGCGCGGTTCCTGAAAGCGCAACCGAGAGACCGGCGCAGCATGCTTCGCACGCTCTTGCGGCTCGACGTCTACGAGCGGATGCGGGAACGGGCGCAGCGTTTGGCGGGCTTGAAGGGGGGCACGGTCGATTCGCTCCAGAA
>DASQPA010000159.1:0-4372 GCA_035644215.1 Thermoanaerobaculia bacterium | reverse complement strand
GCCGAGCTTCCACCAGCTCCTGGAGAGGGTGCAGCAGGTCGCCCTCGCGGCCTACGCGCACCAGGACCTCCCCTTCGAGAAGCTGGTCACGACGCTCGCGCCGCAGCGCGACCTCGCCACGACGCCGATCTTCCAGGTTCTCCTGGTTTTGCAGAACGCCTGGTCCAGCACCCGGCTCGCGGCGGGAGAGGGGCTCACGATCGAGCTCTCTGACCTGGAGACCGCCACCGCCAAGCTCGATCTCACGCTGGCGGCAGTCGAGACGCCCGCAGGGATCGCCCTCTTGTTCGAGTACAGCCGCGACCTCTTCGACGGCGTCACCGTCGAGCGGCTGGCGCGCCATTTCCAGGCCCTGCTCGCCGACCTCACCGCCCGCGAGGAGGGCCGGGACACCGCCGCCCCTGAGCCCGAGATCGGCGCGCTGTCGCTCCTCACCCCGGCCGAGCGGCAACAGATCCTGGAATGGAACGCGACGGCGACCGTCTACCCGCGCGACCTCTGCCTGCATCAGCTCATCGAGCGCCAGGCGCGGCGGACCCCCGGGGCGGTGGCGCTGGTTGCCGAGGACGAGAGCCTCACCTTCCGCGCCTTGAACGCGCGCGCCAACCGCCTGGCGCGCCATCTGCGCAACCTGGGCGCCGGGCCGGAGACGGTGGTGGCCGTCGCGGTCGAACGCTCGGCCGCCCTGGTGGTCGGCCTCCTCGCCATCCTGAAGGCCGGCGGCGCCTACCTGCCGCTCGCCCCCGACGATCCGGAAGAACGCCTGCGCTTCATGCGCGAGGACTCCCGCGCTCCGCTGCTCCTCACCACGCGCGCCGCGGCCGGGTGCCTGGGCGAGCTGGGGCCCGGCGCCGTCCTGCTCGACGACCCTGCGGCCCCCTGGCTCCGGCGCTCGGGGCGCAACCTCACGAACGTCGCCCGGCCGGACAACCTGGCCTACGTGATCTACACCTCCGGCTCGACCGGTCGGCCCAAAGGGGTGATGAACACCCACCGCGGCATCGTCAACCGGCTGCTGTGGATGCAGGACCGGTATGGCCTGGCCGGCGACGATCGGGTGCTCCAGAAGACGCCCGTCTCCTTCGACGTCTCGGTCTGGGAGCTGTTCTGGCCACTCCTGACCGGCGCGCAGCTGGTGATGGCCCGCCCCGGCGGCCACCGCGATCCGGCGTACCTCTTGGAAGTCGTCGCAGGCCGGGGAATCACCACGCTCCACTTCGTGCCGGCGATGCTCCGCGCCTTCCTCGACGGGATCGAAGACGCGAGATCGGCGGCCGCGGTCCGTCTGCGGCGGGTGCTCTCGAGCGGCGAGGCCCTGCCCTACGACCTCGAGCAGCGGTTCGCCGCGGCGTTCGGGGTGCCGCTCCACAACCTCTACGGCCCGACGGAAGCCGCGGTCGACGTCACTCACTGGCCCTGCGATCCGGCGAGCCTCCGGCGGCTCGTACCGATCGGCCGGCCGGTGGCGAACACCCGCATCCATCTGCTCGACCGCAACGGGCGAGAGGTGCCGATCGGGGTCTTAGGAGAGCTCCACATCGGCGGCGTGCAGCTCGCCCGCGGCTACCTGGTCCGACCCGACCTCACCGCCGAGCGGTTCGTGCCCGCTCCCTTCGGCGAGCGCCTCTACAAGACCGGCGATCTGGCGCGCCGGCTTCCCGACGGCGCCGTCGACTACCTGGGGCGCGTCGACCACCAGGTCAAGATCCGCGGCGTCCGCATCGAGCTGGGCGAAATCGAGTCCGTGCTCGCCGCACTGCCGGGCGTGCAGGCGGCGGCGGTGCGCGCCGTGGCGCGGTCCTCCTCCGGCGGCGGCCCCTCGGCGGAGAGCCGGCTGGTCGCCTACGTCGTGCCGCACGGCGAGCCGGAGGCAAGCCCGCTCGACCTCCGGCAGGCGCTCGCCGCCCGCCTGCCGGACGCCATGGTGCCGGCCGACTTCGTGTTCCTGGAGCGCCTGCCGCTCACCCCGAGCGGGAAGGTCGACCGCCGAGCTCTGCCCGACCCCGTGGCCCGGCGGCGGCGCGCCGGGGAGGCCGGGAGCGGCGTGCCCCGCACCCCAACCGAGGAGCTGCTGGCGGGCCTCTGGGCCGAGCTCCTGGGCATCGAGCAGGTCGAGGTCGAGATCGGCGATGACTTCTTCCGGCTCGGCGGGCACTCGCTCCTCGCCGTCCGCCTGGCGGCACAGTTGAGGGATCTGCTCGGCGTCGAGCTGCCGCTCACCCGGCTGTTCGAGCTCCCGCGCCTCAAGGATCTGGCGCGCGAGGTCGAATCCCGCGCCGGACGCCTCCTGCCGACGATCCCCACGCGGCTTTCCGCGCGGCGCCCGGCGGCGGAGGCGCCCCTCTCCTTCGCCCAGGAGCGGCTCTGGGTCCTGGACGTGATCGATCCTGGGAACCCGACCTACAACATCCCCGGCGCCCTGCGCTTCATCGGGCCTCTCGATGCCGCGGCCCTGGCGGCGAGCCTCGGCGAGATCCGCCGCCGCCACGAGGTGTTGCGCACGACCTTCGTGACCCGAGGCGGTGTCCCCGTCGCGGTTGTCTCGAAAGCGGCGGAGAACGGTGCCGGGCTGCTTCTGCCGTGGATCGATCTCTCGCTCCTCCCCGCGCCCCGCCGGACGGCGGAGGCATCGCGCCTCACCGCCGCCGAGTCCCGGCGCCCGTTCGACCTCGCCACCGGGCCGCTCCTGCGCGCCGCCCTGCTCCGGTTGGCGGTGGCCGAGCACGTACTGCTCCTCAACCAGCATCACATCGTGAGCGACGGCTGGTCGATCGAGCTCCTGGGGCGCGAGCTGGCCGTCCTCTACACCGCGATCCTCTCCAGCACGGCCCCTGTCCTGCCGGCGCTCCCCATCCAGTACGCCGACTTCGCCGCCTGGCAGCGGGAGTGGCTGGCGGGCGACGTCCTGGCCGCCGAGCTCGCCTACTGGCGCGAGCAGCTGGCGGACGCGCGCGGCGAGCCGCCGCTCCTCGACCTGCCCTACGACCGACCGCGATCGAGCGCGCCGAGCCTCTCCGGTGCGCGCCGCACCCTGGTCCTCCCCGCCGCCCTCCACGGCGAGCTCACGGTGCTCGCGCAGCGGCACGGCGCGACCCTCTTCATGACTCTCTTGGTCGCCTTCGACACTCTGCTCTGGCGCTACACCGGCCAGAGCGACGTGGCGGTCGGCACCCCCGTCGCCAACCGCGGCCGGCTGGAGGTCCAGAACCTGATCGGCCTCTTCGTCAACACCCTCGTCCTGCGCCTCGACCTGGCGGGCGATCCCGGCTTCGCGGCGCTCCTCGCCGAGGCCCGGCGGACGGCGCTCGCCGCCTACTCGCACCAGGACGTGCCATTCGACAAGCTGGTCTCGGAGCTCACGCCGCAGCGCGGGCCGCGGGAGACGCCGTTCTTCCACGTCCTCTTAGCCCTTCAGCCGGCCCTGCCGGCCCTGGCCCTCCCCGGCCTCGCGGGCGAGATCCTGGACACCGACAGCGGCACCGCCAAGTTCGAGTTGTCGCTCGCCTTCCAGCGGAGGCCTTCGGGCGAGCTCGCCGGCATCTGGACCTATCGCACCGATCTCTTCGATGCGCCGACCCTTGAGCGGCTCGGGGCTCAGCTCGCGAACCTCCTCGCGGCAGCCGCCGCGGGAGAGGACCGCCGCCTCTCGGAGCTGCCGCTCCTCTCGCCGGCCGAGCGCCACCAGCTGCAGATCGAGTGGAACGAGTCTCCCTGGGAGGCCGGCGGCGAGGACCTCGTTCAGGCGCCCTTCCAGCGCCAGGCCGCCCGCCAGCCCGAGGCGGTGGCCCTGATCGACGGCCAGGAGGCGCTCTCCTACGGCGAGCTCGCGGCCTGGGTCGACCGGCTGGCGGAGGAGCTCCGCGCCCTGGGCGTGGGGCCGGAGCGGCGGGTCGCCGTCTGCTCCGAGCCCTCGTTCGCCATGTTCGCCGGCCTCCTGGCGGTCCTGCAGGCCGGAGGAGCCTACCTGCCGCTCGACCCCGCCCACCCCCGGGAGCGCCTGGCCCAGGTCTTTGCCGACTCGGGGGCGGAGGTGCTGCTCGCCGAGGAGCGGGTGGTCGACCGGTTGCCGGCGGCGGATCGCCTGGTGCTCTTTGACCCCTTCTGCGGCGCCCGCCGGCCCCACGCCGCGGCGCGCGGGCGGGAGGCCGATCCCGGTAACGCCGCCTACGTCCTCTACACCTCCGGCTCGACCGGCAGGCCCAAGGGGGTCGTCGTCTCCCACCGCGCGGTGGTCAACCGCCTGCGCTTCCAGGTCGCGTCGGACCTGGCGTCCGAGGCCCGTGTGCTGCAGCGCACGCGGCTGGGCTTCGACGTCTCGGTGGTCGAGATCTTCGCCCCGCTGTGGGCGGGAGCGACCGTCGTCCTGACCCCG
>DASQPA010000158.1:0-2300 GCA_035644215.1 Thermoanaerobaculia bacterium | reverse complement strand
CCTAGATGGTTGATTCCACGCCTCAGGCCGCGAACTGAGCGAAGGAACGGCTCGGGCGACCGAGGAGGCTGTTCACCCAGACGCCCGCTGCGAACGCCAGGAGCTTTGCGGCGATCCGTGCCCGCAGACCGGCGAGGGTGCGGGCACGGTGGCGCTCGAGGCCGAGGCGGTCCTTGAGCGTCCAGAAGACCGACTCGATCCGCTGGCGGATCATTGCGAGGTGAACAGCGCCCCGCGGCTCGTCCTTGCGGTTGGGCCGCAGGATCTCCGCCGCGAAGCGGGCCTCGACCTCGGCGGCGAACTCGCGCCCGGCATAGCCCTTGTCACAGACGATCTGCTCGCCGCCGCGCAGTGCCTTGGGCAGCAGGCGCAGGGCGACCTCGCGCTCGGGCTGGTCGGCCGGGGCCAGGATCGAGGCCCTGGGGGTGCCGTCGGGGGCGCAGCAGAGGTGCAGGCGCATCCCCCAAAACCAACGCGAGTGCGAGCGGCAGTAGCCATAGCCGCAGGCATCGGCCAGCTCCGAGCGCCGCACGGTCTCGACCGAGCGCCCGCACTCCACCGGCGTGGAGTCCAAGAGCACGACCGAGTCGCCGTGACCGGGACAGTCCTCGGCGAAGACGCCGATCAGCCACTCGATCGTCTCGGTCAGTCGCCGCCGGCGCTTATGGAAGCCGGGCTGGTGGGGCAGCTTCGGGAACAGGGCACCGAGGCGGCGCTCGGCGACCGCGAGGAACTCGCGGTCGGAGCTGATCCCCATCACCGCCTGGGCGACGCAGAGGGTGGCGACCTCCGCGTCGGTCAGGCTTCGGCGGGCGTTTCCGGCCCTTTCGGGCAGGAGATCGTCGGCGGTGCAGAACACCGCAGTGAGCAGCAGGTCGAGGTCGGCGAGCATCGTGGCCCTCCTTGGGTCGAAGGTGCGACTAGACACCGCCGACTTCGCCTGCTGCCGCCTGCCTCCTCGCTGGACCCGGCTACGCGAGGGGCGTGGAATCAATCATCTAGGGCCGGATCACCGGCCGATTCGCCCCAAACTGCCTGGGTCCCCCGTCCGCCCGCGCCTGAGCGAGGCGGCTCGGAATTGATGCGCAACGTAGCAGCCTCGATCCCTCATTCAAGGCCTCCCGCCGTCCGAGTCTGGGTTTGCACCATGGAACAAGCCGGAGACGGTCTAGGTTGTGCGCGGGCCTCCCTCGCCCTCTCAGTCCACCGGGGCGCCGTCGGCCGCGCCGCGCAGCGCAGCAAGGTCGATCTTTCTCATCCCGAGCATCGCCTTCATCGCGCGCTCGGCCCGGCTTTTGTCCGGGTCGGCGAACAGCTCTTCCATTCCGGTCGGGACGACCTGCCAGGAGAGGCCGTAGCGGTCCTTGAGCCAGCCGCACTGGCTCTCTTCCCCGCCGTCGGCGGTGAGCTTTTCCCAGTAGTGGTCGACCTCGTCCTGGTCGGCGCAGGAGATGCTCAGGGAGAACGCCTCGGTGAGCTTGAAGTGGGGCCCGCCGTTGAGGGCGGTGAGCTCCTGCCCGTCGAGCACGAACGACACGGTCATCGCCGTGCCGGCTGGTAGGGGCCCGGCGTCGGTGTAGTGGCTGACGCCGGTGATCTTCGAGTTCGGGAAGATCGAGCAGTAGAACTCGGCGGCTTCCTCAGCCTGGGTGTCGAACCACAGGAAGGGCGTGATGCGGGGCATGGGTCTCCTCTCGCGGCGGTCAGGCCTTCGCCATCCAACGGCTAGGACGACGGGGCCGCCCCGAACTCATCGGTCCCCGTCGAAGTCGAGGTGACGTGCAGTCTGGCCGCGCTCTCTGGTTGGCGGTGACGTAAACGGCCCAGATTTTGCTGGCGGGGTCGCCGCCCAGAAAAGCCTCCCCGTCACAATGGTCACCCCAGCGTCCAGACCCGAGCTTGAACGGCGCACCTCTGTGCGCTCCCGTCCGGCATCGTTTGTCGAGAAACCCGCCTGTGGGACGGGTTTTTCGACAAACGAGCCGTCTGGAGGTCCCGCCGCCTGTGTCCGGGATTGCCGGGTCCTTCGCTCGGGGCGGCTCGACGGAGTGTGTAACTGCCGCGAGCGGACGGCTGCGGCCGGTATCGGCGGATCCCGCGTGACACGGCAGCAGCGGCCGGGGACATCGACGTCCAAAGACCTCGCTCCGAGTACGGACTCGACAGCGGATGGGTTCCGCCGGTCGAACCGGCGAGCGGCCGGTAGGTTGCGACCATGGGCGGCGGGGCAGGTGAGTGGAACCGCAGAGCTGAGGAAGCGTGGCGCGGCGCGGAGTGGCTGGGCGCATTCCTCGAAGTCG
>DASQPA010000157.1:0-10201 GCA_035644215.1 Thermoanaerobaculia bacterium | reverse complement strand
ATCCGGCTGCCAGGCGGCGAGGATCTCCCCCCAGCCCTCCGGCAGCGCCCTCCGGTCGAGGAGGAAGTCCTCCAGAACCAGAACATCGATCCCCGAGGTTCCGAGGCCGAAGAGGGCGTCGACGGGCGAGCCCACGATCGGCTCGTCCGCCACGTTGAACGAGGTGTTGAGGAGGATCGGGCAGCCGGTCCGCCTGTAAAAGGTTTCGAGAAGGGCGGCAAAACGTGGACAATCCACCGGATCGACGGTCTGCGGCCGGGCTGAGCCGTCGACGTGAGTGATGGCGGGAAGGGCCAGGGGAGAGATCACCTGGCAGGTCTCCAGCATGAAGGGAGAGGGGTGATCGAGATCGAAGTGCTGGGCGGCATGCTCAAGGAGGACGCTCGGCGCGAACGGCCGGAACGCCTCGCGCTTCTTGACCAGCCGGTTCAGCCGCTCGCGGACCTCGGGGTCGCGGGGATCCGCCAGGATGCTCCGCGCCCCCAGGGCTCGCGGCCCGAGCTCCATCGGGCCATGCAACCACCCCACCACCTGGCGCTCCACCAGGCGGTCGACGACCGCTTCCAGGAGGTCGGCCTCACGACCGCCGAAATCGCCGGCGGGCAGGCCGGTCGCGGCGAGGAGCGCGGCGACCTCCTCGCGCTCCCAGCGGGGACCGAAGCAGGCATGCCGCAGCCGCCCCTGGCGCGGCCGGGCACCCGTCAAATCGCGGTGGGCGAGCGCCGCCGCCCCGAGGCAGCCGCCGGCATCCCCGGCCGCGGGAGGGACGAAGAGACTCGCGAAGCGACCCTCGCGCAAGAGACGGCCGTTGGCGACGCAGTTCAAGGCGACTCCCCCGGCCAGGCAGAGCCGGGGCGAGCCGATCCGGTTGTGGAGATAGCGGGCCTTGTCGAGCAGCATCTCCTCGAACAGCGCCTGGAGGCTCCGCGCCACGTCCTGGTGGAAGGTGGTGATCTCCTCGCCCGGCCGGCGCGCCGGGGCGCCCAGGAGGTCGCAGAGAGCATCGGAGTACATCCGCCGGCCGCGCACGAAGTCGAAATAGCGTAGATCGAGCGTATAGCTCCCCCCTGGCCCGGGCGCGATCAGCCGGCGCAGGCGATCCAGGAAGCGCGGCCGGCCATAGGGGGCGAGCCCCATCACCTTGTACTCCCCGGAGTTCACCTTGAAGCCCAGATAGGCGGTCAAGGTGGCATAGAGCAGGCCGAGCGAGTGGGGAAAGCGGACCTCCTCGAAGAGATCGAGCGCCGCCCCCTCGCCATGTCCATAGGCAGTCGTGGCCCACTCCCCCACTCCGTCCAAAGTCAGGACCGCGGCTTCCGGAAAGCCGGAGTAGAAAAAGGCGGAGGCGGCGTGGGAGAGGTGGTGCGGATAGGTGAGGATCGGCCCCTCGTACCCCAGCCGCTCGCGCAAGGCGCGCTCGGGTTGCCCGGGGTCGAGCCAGGCGAGGTCTGGCGAGGCCCCCTCCGGCACCCCCGCCCAGAGCTGGCGGGAGAGCTTGTCGACCGGCCGCTCGTAGTAGGCCAGGGCGTCCAGGTCGGAAACGTCGATCCCCCCGGCCCGCAGGCAGAAGCGAAACGCCTCGACCGGCAGCCCGGGGTCATGCTTGACCCGCGAGAACCGCTCCTCCGAAGCCGCCGCCACCAGGACGCCGTCCTGGAGCAGGCAGCAGGTCGACTCGTGGTAGAAGGCGGAGAGGCCGAGGACGTTCATGGAGTACGGTACTATAATGCCCACCATGTCGAGACAAGGTGATGGTATCCGCTCTGAGCCACGCCTGCCCCTCGTGGAGCGTCTTCGACTCTTCGACGAGGCAAGTGAACGCCAGCGCGCGCGCCAAGCGGGGCGGCCCCAAGCAGCATCGGAGGCTGAGCGGGGCTGGAAGCGAGAGGACCTCTACGTCCGCGGCGACGGCAACTCGTCCTTGTAGTAGTAGCTCCTTCTTCTCGGCTCGGCGCGGGCTATAGGAGGCATGGTTATACCCAAATTCAAACCAAAAGTACGGGACTTCTACGGCAGAAGTACGGAGCTTCAAACCAGAGATACCCAGCTCCAAACCAAAAATACGGGACTTCTGTGGCAGAACTACGGAGCTCCAAACCCGAGACACCCAGCTCCAAACCAGAACTACCGAGCTCCAAACCCGAGACACCCAGCTCCAAACCAGAAATACCGAGCTTCAAACCAGAGACACCCAGCTCCAAACCAAAAATACGGGACTTCTGCGGCAGAACTACGGAGCTCCAAACCCGAAGTACGGCGTTCCGGATCAGAAGCACGGCAATCCAAGCCGGACGTACCGATTCTCCACAGCTTCTTTACCTCTACTGAATCTCAAGACACCGCCACCCTCTCTGGTGTAGTGCCAGCGGAAATTCGGTGCCTTTTCGCGATTTCGACTACACCCTGGAGGTTGACGACCTGCTTGCCGGCAAGGTCAAGACCTACCACAGCACCCCCGGCCCTGCGGAGGCTCGACAACGACGATTTCTAGTAGGGGAGAGGTCTTGCAGATCGGTCCTTATGCCGGGTGGTCCGCGGCGACGCCTCCTTAGGATGACTCTCCAGGAGGGGCCGCTGATTGCGGACTGCCAGCGCCTCGGCCAGCGAAAGGCCGGCCGCCTCACTCTGCGAAATCGAATATCAGCTCAGTCCACATTCTGCCGGGAATGTCGTCCCGGGTCGCCGGCTGGAAACGCATCCTCTTGGCGGTGTCCAAGGCGATTTCGTTGAAGCCCAACTGCGAGCTGTCGCGCTCGCTGAGGATGGCATCCAGAACCTCCCCGTCCTCGTTAACCAGGAGTGCCACCCGGACGCTCACCTTGAGGCCGCTGCCGCGAGCAGCGGCCGGGTAGTCGTAGGGCGGTACAACGAGCGGCACCGGCTCCCTCACTCCAGGACCGGGAAGGATGAAGTCGCCGCGCCGTATCTCAGCGCTACGGCTCGGAAGAAGAGGAATTCGCGGAAACGACGTAGCGCGAGCATGAAGGCCATAAGTCCGGGATATTCGTTGCGCTTCTCTCTTTGCCTCAACCTGAGAAGCGAAAGGCCCCTTTTCGATTGAACAGAGGTTTCCTCCCTCTCGCGGCAGAACGAAAGTGTCTTCTCCTCCAGACGTTAACCGCTTCCGTACCATCTCTAGTTTTTCCCTGTCGGATGTCGTAAAGATCTGTACCCAACCCTTCGGCGGCAATGGTTTCATCACCTCAATCACCGCAAGACGTGCAGGATCGAGTCCACATGACTTTGCCCGCTCGACCCAGCGCTCCCGCTCGTTCTGAGGACGCAGTGGCAGCGGCATAGTGGGAACAGAAATGTCTTCCGGTGAAGAATTCCTGGGAGGAGGACGGCCTGCTAGTGTAGGGGTGGTTAGAATTGGGCCAAGGGATGGCTTTGTCGATATGAGAGGAGCATTTTTAGGGCGATTTAGCCAACTCATCGGAATTGCCAAGCCAAGGATCAGACCTACTAGAGCAATAAGCGGTGCCAAGACTTTGCTGCGTAGTACCTTACGGCTGGTTGGTGGAGCCTCGGCCGTGTTCGATCGGCCACCGCTCGCCATCGGCGCATTCGCAGAGCTAGGTTTACCGCCAGGGAGCGACTTTGGCGTTGTGACCTTTTGCGCAGCCCTCTGCCGGCCGCCGCCTGGCGTTGCTCTCTCTCCTGCACCAATGTTTAGGAGTTGGAAGTGGAGTTCCTCAAGTTCCTTCGGGGGCAGATGCCGCACCGGATCGGCTGGGAGTGGAACTTCCCAGTAGGTCGGGCGCACGAAACCTTGACGCTGAAGCGAGAGCGCGTAGCGCCATTCCTGCTCTACGAAGGTCGAGCGCATGGAGTTAGTCGACCAGAAGAGTTGGAAGACGTTAGCCTCGCGGATCAGACCCATCAAGCGGTCATTCCAATACTCTCCCGCCCGAAGGTCATAGACATCACGCAGGTAGCGATCACCCATCGCCCGGGCGTAGCGCTCAAGCTCTTCGACCACAGTGTCATCTCGGTGAGAGTAAGAGGCGAAGATGTTGCGGAACGGGCTTATCGAATCGCGCTCGGCTGGTAGTGTGGTGCGGGCGACCGTAGAGCCGCGTTCGACTTTGACCCGGAGAGTCAACTCGGCGAGGAGGATGCTCCCCAGGAAGATGCTCAGCCGGCCGCGCGCCAGTTGCCCGTCCAGACTCGCCGCAGCCCGCATCCGGAACTCCTCGCGGTGGACCGCTTCTTCCCATAGGAAGGTTCGGCGAGACGGGTTGAACTCGACCCCCGGCACCTCGGGTAGGAAGGTGATCTCCGACTCGTGTGGCACGGCGTGCCGACTATCCTCGGTGAGGTCGGAGTACGACGGCGTAAGCCCTCCTAATACCTGCCGCGCCTGTTCCTCGACCTCAGTGACCGGGTCCGGCTCGCCGGGGGCGGCGTCCGGAGGAAGCTCCTCAAGGTGAGCGAAGACGAGGAGCGGATACCAGAGCAGTGGTTCGACGGTCCGCGGCCGATAGACTGTGAACTGCACGTTCTCATGAACGGGCAGGGGTTTCTCAGAAGGGAGATGGCTTCGAATCTCAGAGGGCAGAGAGTCCTCCAATTCGTGCCGGGCGGCAGGTAACACCATCGGCTTGTCGCCATAGACTTCCCCACCCATCGCCACCCCGCCCGTCCCAGCGGCTACGGTCCCGGTGCCCTCGACCACCACCGGCGCGGGGCCGCGACCGGTGCCTTCCGGCGCTTTCGGCATCCTCTGCCGCCAGAATCGGTACCCAGCGAGCCCCACCCCTGCCAATACCGCGTCCCACAAGACGATGTGGTCTAGCAAGCTCAAATCCTGAATGGCCTCGGAAAACGTCCCCGCGAAAGCGAGGAGCGGCGACAGCCACCAGGATACCGAGGCGCCGAGACCAGCGAGCCCCAGGGCTACCGCCAGAACGGCCACGCGAGATGTTTGCTTGCGCATGAGCTGTCGTAATGATAGCGCACCCCACTCGAAGGGGTCGAGATCCCAAAGTCGTGGCGGAACGCTATGACATCCATCCTGGTGATGAGATCCACCGGGAACCTGCCGGAGAGGTCATCCGGGGCGTTCCCCAGCGCCCTCAATCGCCACCTGAGCCTTGGACCGCCGAGCGCTTCCTCCGCTCCGGCCTCAAGCTCAAGATCCTGTGCCTACCGCACCATGCGATCGTCGTCGACGGCGCCGACTGCCACATTCCTTCCCCCTAGGCAGGGCGGGCGCCAGGGGATGGGGGGAGGACAGGAGGGGGTGGCAGCCGGGGTACACGTACACCGAGGAGGCGCCCCAAATCTGGCCACAGCCTCCCTGCTTCTACGCTGCCGCGCGGGTCACCGAGGCCTTTCGGCGATAGTTGCGCGAAGCTCGGCGATGACCGCCTGACACGCGGCGACGACCGCCTGACGAGGCTTTCGGCCGTACACCTGTGTGTACGGCCCCCCCTCCTGTCCTCCCCCCATCCCCACCCAGCCGCCCGCCCAGGGTGTAGGAACGCGGTAGTCGGCGCCGTCGCGGGGTGGTCAGAGCACGAGAGGAAGCTGCCGATCGGGTCCCTCTCCCCTGGGCAGGCGTGAGGGTGGGGACGGGAGAATAGGAGGGGGGGATCGGGGTACGCCCTTTCATCCCTCTTCGGGTGCGGCGTACAGCCGCATGAGGAACTCCCAGGGAGACACACTCGTCGGTTTGAGGTCGGGAGACCTCGCTAGATCTAGAAAGCGTCGTTGTCGAGCCCGCCGCAGAGCCGGCCGGGCGTGCTGTGGTAGGTCTTGACCTTGCCGGCGAGCAGGTCGTCCACTTCCAGGGTGTAGTCGAAGTCGGTGAGGGCGCCGTAGAAGAGGGCGATCCGGTCGGAGAAGGGGAGCAGCTTGGTCATCAGCTCGACGTTGTTGCCGTCGGAGAAGAAAAAGGTGCCGACGAAGTTCGAGAGTCGGCTCGCGCCGCCCTCGCCGCTTGAACCGTCGAACGGATTCTGCCAGTGAACGTGGAGGGCGAAGCGTCCGTCCAGGAGGCAGAGGGTGGTCGGGTCCGGCCGGCAGCGACCGGAGGCGGCACGGGGGGTTCCGGCGAGATCGGCTGAAGGGACGGCCGCGGTGACGGCACCGCCGGCTCCCGGCCCCTCTACGTAGTAGCTCTGGTCGATCGCGCCGCAGTCGCCGTCGGTGTTGCCATAGATCTTGATCGCGCCGGTCTGAGTGTCCGTCACCTTGAGGTCGAAGCCGAGGTTGGTGAGCTCGCCGTAGAAGACCTTGATCGGGCCGCCAAAGTCCAGGACTTTGACCAGGAGCTCGATGTTCCCCGGATCGCCGAACGAAAAGTAGCCGGTGGCGTCGGTCGCCGGGATCGCCCGTCCCAGGCCCTCCGAACCGTCGAACTGGTTGTGCCAGTCGAGCTCCACCTGGAAACGCCGGCCGTCCAGGCAGAGCGTCGTGGCGTTCGGCCGACAGGAGGTCGCCACGCGCGGCGAGGAGTCGTAGAGGTAGCGGAGGGACGCCACGTCGTCCGCGGCCAGGCGGCCGCCCCGGCCGTCGGCGTGGACGAGCGCCCGCATGAGGGCGTTGTCCTTCTCCGGGTCGCTGTTGCAGGGCGGGGTGAACGGATCGCCGCAGGAGTGGCCGAGCCCCAGGGTATGGCCCAACTCGTGGGTGAGGATCTCCTCCAGGTTCTTCGAGGCTTCCTCGGGGGGGAAGAGGCTCCAGTAGCAGGCGAGGTTCTTGTTGGTGAGGATGTCGGCCTCCACGATCCGGACCATGGTCTCGCCCTGGAAGGTCTGGGTCGAGCGGACGTCGTACCGGGGCACCCCCACGGCCAGAGGGCCGCGGACGTGGTTGCAGTCGAAGGGGAGGCCGATCTCGTTGTTCGGGTCGTCCCAGAGGAGGGCGTTGACGTGGTCGTCCGTGGTGATGCCGCCCTTCGCCGTGGTGGTCCCACCGTAGCTCAACCGGATCGGGGTATGGGGCTCGGCGTTCCAGGCGGCCATGGCGCGCTGGAGCTCGTCGAAGCCGCCCCCGGCGAGGCCGGGCTGGCCGCTCTGGTGGGCGAGGAATGAGACCGTCCCTCCGGTATCGAACTCGAACCAGCGCAGGTGACGCTCGCCGCCGGTCAGCAGGGTGAACTTCTCGGTCAGGGAATGGAGGGCGCTCTTCGGCAGGTCGACGAAGTAGTCGGCCGGCCGCTCCACCCCGCGGACCCGGTCGGCGAGCCAGGCGGCGAAGCGGTCGAGGTCGCGCGGGCGGTCGGCGCCGGAGACCGCTGCCTTGTCCTGGCCGGGGAGGGGCATCGGCATTGCCCCGGCAAGGTTCTGGAGGGCGATCCGCCGCCCCGCCAGCTCCATCGTGGGAAAGGCGCCGAGAAGGAGCCCGACGACGGCGTAGGTCCCATCGGGGCGCGCCGTGAGGAAGAGGAGGGGGCGGTCCCCCGGCCGGAACCGCGGGGCGCCCGGGATCTGCAGGGAGAGGCCGTCCGGCCTCTCCCCGCCGGGCACGCGGACGACGATCGAGCTCCCCGCCGGGCTCCCCTTGAGCCGGCGGAGGATCGAAGCCGGGTAGTGGGTGGCCAAAGGCGCCCCCGCGGGGGACAGCTGGACGGCGTCGACCCGCACCTCGGCGATCACCGTCGCCTCGTCGGCCAGCTCGCCGTCGGTCATCGGCACGAACGTCGTGGCCCTCGCCGGCATCGCCGTGCCAACGAGGAGAAGGAGAGGGAGGGCGCGGAGGAACGGGAATCGGGCTCGGGCCATGACGATCTCCTTGTCGCAACGGAGAAGGCGCGGGGAAATCTTATTCCATTTCGTGTCCCTTCTCGAGGAGACGTCTCGCCTCGGTCACGATCTCCCGGACGATCTCAGCGGCAGGCTCGACCCGCACGGTTTCGAGCACGCTCTCCGAGCCCGCCGGCATGTCCATCTCTTCCAAGTCGCCCGTGGTGTCGCGGGTGGGAACGATGGCGCTGTATTTCGGCATGTCATACGGAGCGTTGACGACGCCGGGGAACAACAGGGTCGAGCCGATGCTCGGCGGTTGGATGGACGGCGGCTCGGTCGCCGCCCGGTTGGCGAGGACGCGCTGGGTGGCGTTGGGAAATTCCGGGCCGAAAACCGTCGTGAAGGTGGTGGCATGCCGCCCCTTCGCGTTCACCAGGCGGGCCTTGTAATCGGGGTGGGCATACGATTCGGTCGACGCCGCAAAGCGGGTCCCGATCCAACCACCATCGGCTCCGGCGCGGAGGGCTCGCACGAGGCTCTGGCCATCGGCGATGCCGCCGGCCGCCAGCAGGAGACAACGACGGGGCAGGCGCTGTCGGACCCTGGCGAGGAGGGCCAGGGTCGGGATCGTCTGGTTGTGATTGTGGCCACCGGCCGATTTTCCCTGGGCGATGACGGCATCGCAGCCGAGACCGGCGGCTTGCTCGGCTACCTCGACCGACCCGGCTTGTACCCAGACCCGCGACCCTGCCGCCTGCAGCTGATCGACCCAGGTCTTCGGGGGCAGGTTGAAATGGAAAACCACGACGGGCACGTGATGAGCGGCGGCAATATCGATGTGATCCTGCGTCGTGAAATCGCCCAGGGGGCCGGAGGCCAGGATGAAGTCCACCCCGAAGGGATGGCTCGTCTGGCTCGCGATCTGGCTCAGGCGCGCGTCGACGACGGGAGGGGGTTCCGGTGCGGCGCCGTAGACGCCGAGACCGCCAGCGTTCGAAACCGCCACGACCAGCTCGGGCAGGCCCACGAAAGCCATGCCGGCGCTGACGATGGGATAGCGGATACCGTAGTCGCGGACGAGGCGGGTGTCGAGCGATACCGCCGATCCCTCCGGCTCCCCTTCCTCGTCGCGGTCCTCCTGGCCGGCGCGGGCTGGGTTGGCGCCCAAAAGAGTGAGGACGGAGGCGCTGCCCAGAATTCCCAACACCTGGCGGCGGCTGACGGTGAATGAGCTCTTGTCGTCGGGACGGTCGTCGTGAGACATGAATGAATCCTCCACAAAGGTCGTTGCTGTGCCGCGCCCCGCGAGGGGGTCGGCAGCGAGTTGACACTTGGGAGAATCGAAATCGGCGGAGAAAAGACGACAGCGGGCGTTACAGCGGCGACGTTCTCCGCGGCCAACGGTAGGGCGCCGCCTTCTCGGGCCGGCCCCAGGCCTCGTAGAGCGCGATGATGCGGGAGAGATTGTCGCGGGCTTCGTGGGCCTTGGGTGCCTGGGAGCCGGGGATCAGCGGGAGGAGCCCGAACGCCCGGAGCAGGTAGGGCTCGGCCTCGGCAAAGCGGGAGAGCCGCGTGTAGGCCGCGCCCAGGAGGCTCTCTGTGGCCCCGAGCCGCCAGTCGTCGGCGGCATAGCTCTTCTGCTGGACCGCGAGCACGTGCAGGAGCAGCGATCGCGCGGCGGCCGGACGACCCTGGTCGAGATAGACCCGCGCGAGGCCCACCTCCTGGCGGGCGACGGTCGGGTGGTCCAGGCCGAGGGCCGGCCGGGAGATCGCCAGGGCTTCCTCACTTCTCGCCTCCGCCTCGGCGAGCTTGCCTTCGAGCCGCAGGGCGCCCGCCAGGTAGACGAGGCGTTGCGCGTTTCTGGGGTGATCTCTCCCCAGGCTCTCCTGTCCGATCGCCAGCGCCTGGCGAAAGATCGGCTCGGCGGCCGCCGGGTCGCGCTCGTTGACGCTCTGCGCCACGTTGGCGAGCGAGGCGGCGACGTCCGGATGGTGCGGGCCGCGGGTCTGGCGCGTCACCACCAGGCACTCGCGAAACAGCGCCTCGGCGCCGGCCCGGTCGCCCTTCTCCCGCAGCAGGAGACCGAGATCGCTCATGCTCGTCGCCGTATCGTGTTCGGCCGGTCCCAGGACCTGCCTCCGGAGCGCCAGGGCCTTCCGGAAGTGCGTTTCCGCCTCGTCCAGGTGCCCCTGGTCCAAGAGCACGCGACCGAGCTCGCTCTCGGTCACGGCGACCTCCGGATGGGCTTCGCCCAAAACCTTCCGCCGCATCGAGAGCGCCTCTTCGAGCGTGGCGCGAGCCGCGTTCCACTCGGCCTTTGCCCTTTGGGCGACGCCCAGATCGTTCAGGCTCCGGGCCAGCTCGCGGCTCGGGCCCAGGGTCCGGCGGCCGAGGGCGACGGCCTGGCGGAGCAGCGGCAGGGCACGCTCGTAGGCTCCGCGCCGATCGTAGATCCGGCCCAGGAGGGCGAGCATCTCGCGCTGGAGCTCCGGCTGCGTGGCGAG
>DASQPA010000156.1:0-22420 GCA_035644215.1 Thermoanaerobaculia bacterium | reverse complement strand
CGAGCGCCCAGGGGGAACGGATGACCGCCTCCAGGATGTGGAGCCCCTCCGCCCAGCGCGGCTCGCTGCGATCGAGCCAGCCGGCGATCTGGAGGCCCTGCTCGCCGTACACGGCGGTCAGGGGATAGCCGTCGGAGGTCGACCCTTCCTCTATATAGAGGAGCGGCTCGCGGTCGAGGGCCGGAAGGAGGACGCTCAGGAGCTTCGCTCTCTCCTCGTGCCAGAGAACCGCGACGGGCCGATCCCCGGCCTCCACCGCCAGGAGCCCGACGCGAAAGGCGGCCGCCAGGGCCCCGGCCCGGTAGTACCACGACCCACCGCGCCGACAACGCACAGCCTTGTCGCCACCGTTGTTGACAGGGTTCTCCGCCCCCTCTCTTCCCTGGTAGGCTTTCTCGTCCCAGACGTCCTCGCACCATTCCCAGACATTGCCTGCCTGGTCGAGGGTGCCGAAGGGACCCGCGCCGCGCGGAAAGGAACCAACTGCGGTCGTCTTTCCTTTGTTACCACTGTTGCCATCGAAGTTGGCATGCTCCGCGGTAGGCTCTTCGTTTCCCCACGGGTAGCGGCGGCGGTCCCTTCCGCGCGCCGCAGCCTCCCACTGCGCCTCGCTCGGCAGCGCGAGACCCGCCCAACTGCAATAGGCTCGCGCCTGGTCCCAACTCACGCCAACAACCGGTTGCCGGGGCTGGTTGAAGCTTTTGTCATGCCAATACCCCGGTCGAGCGGTGCCAGGCACGGTGCTTAGGAATCTGCCGTACTGCTCGTTGGTCACCTGGTACTTCCCGATCCAGAACGGGGAGAGGACGACCCGGTGAACCGGTTTCTCATTCTCGGAAATGTCATCCGCCCCCAAGACGTACTCCCCACCTGGCACGTAGACGAGGACCGAGCCATCCGCTTTGTGTACTCGCTTTTTCCCCGGAGAGGGGAGCGGTGTCGAGGGCGGCCCAGGAGGAGGTGGTGTGGGGACCGTGTTAACGTCGGAAGCCTTCTCGTGTTCCAGCACCTGAAGGATCTGCTCCACAACGAAGGACAGCCCCTCGGCCGTCGAAACTGCCAACCGGTCAGCGAGGATCGGCGAGTGCGCCATGATGTCGTCGGCGGTCAGGTTGTGCCAGACCGGGAGCAACACCTTGGTCCCTTTCGCCGTCTCCCGGGCGAGCAGCGCGTTGAGCTCGCGCTGCGGCCACTTCTTGGCGAAGAACTTCGGGCTCAGGATAACCACGCCGAACCGCGCCGTGGCGAGCCCGCGCTCGATGGCCTCCCGCATGCTGTCGCCCAGCCGGAGGACATACTCGTCGTACCAGACCTTGAGCCCGCGCTGTCGCAGGGCCTCCGCGAGAGGCCGGGCGACCTCCTTGTCCTCGTGCGCGTGCGAGATGAAGACGTCGGCCTGGCCGATCGGTGTCGTCATGGTCTGACCCCAAGCTTAATGCTTTCAGGAGAGCTGGTGCCAGCCCTCGGGTGTTGCTCGCAGACGCTTGTCCGCGGTGATCGCCGCACCTCCCGCGATCGTCGCCGTACGTTCCGCGGTCATCGCCGCACCTCCCGCGATTATCGCCGCACGTTCCGCGGTGATCGCCGCACCTCCCGCGACCGTCGCCGCACGTTCCGCGGTCATCGCCGCACGTTCCGCGGTCATCGCCGCACGTTCCGCGGTCGTCGCCGCACGTCCCGCGATCACCGCCGCACCTCCCGCGATCGTCGCTGCACGTTCCGCGGCCATCGCCGCACCTCTCGCGATCGTCGCCGTACGTTCCGCGGTCATCGCCGCACCTCCCGCGACCGTCGCTGCCGAGAGGGTGGGGCGGGGTTCCACCCCCATATGCGCTAACTTTTGGCCGTAGAGAGGGCCGGGCGGGGTTCCTCCCCCCTGGGCGGGGGAGGGTTGGGAAAGGGGGGAGGGCAGGAGGGGGGTGGCTGCGAACTCGGAACGCCCCCCTCCTAGCCTCCCCCCTGATCCAACCGCCGCCCTCCCAGGGGGGAGGGACCCACCGCCCAGCCCGCTCGGAGCCAAAGTTAGCGCCTATCGGCCTGGCTTGCGCCGGGTTCGCACCAGGAGCTGGAGACCACCCCTACGCTAGACTCCCCCCGTCATGCCCGATTGGAGCCCGGTCGACCTCCTGCCTGGAGCCTGGTTCGGGCTGCTCGCGTTCCTCCTCGACCGCGCCCTCCGGCGCTGGTATGACGCGGTGCCGCGCTGGGTGCTCGGCGCTTTTCTCCTGATCCTGGTCCCCCTCTTTGCTCCGGTGCTCGTGGGCGGGCAGACCCTCTTGCCGCTCGACGGGCTGCGGGGAGAGGCGCCGTTCAAGGAATTGCTGCCGACCGATCCGCACGGCAATCCCCTTCAGGGCGACCTGATCCAGCTCGTCACCCCCTCCCTGGCCGCCGTGCGCGAGCAGATCGGAGAGGGGCGGTGGCCGCTGTGGAATCCGCGGGTGGGGGCCGGGATGCCCCTCCTCGCCGACCCGCAGGCCCAGGCCGCGGCTCCCCTGGTCCTTCTTGGGTACCCGCTCCCCGTCTGGCGGGCGGCCGGGGTCACCGCCGCCCTCCGGGTCTGGTTCGCCCTCGTCTTCGGCTTCCTCCTGCTGCGCCGGCAGGGTCTCCATCGCGGCCCCGCCCTGGCCGGCGCCTTCGGCTTTGGCCTCGGCGGCTTCCTTCTGCTCTGGCTGGGATGGCCGCTCGCCAATACCGCGGCGCTCCTCCCCTTCCTTCTCTATAGCCTCGTCCGCTGCGACCAGGTGGGAGGGCGGCGCGACCACCTGCTCCTCGCCCTCGCCACCTTCTCCGTCCTCGCGGCCGGACATCCCGAGACGATCGCCTACGCCCTGGCTCTCGCCCTCGCCGTCCTCCTGGATCTCGTGGCGAGGCGTCCGCGGGGAAGCCGCCGCGCCCTCCTCCTGGGAGTGGGACTCGCGATGACCCTGGGTGCTGCCGCCTCCGCGCCCCTGCTCCTCCCCACCTTCCGCTATCTGCCGCAGACCCTGCGTGCCGCCAGGTTACGAGAGCCCCAGGCACCCCTCCCGGTCTCTCAAGGAGACCACTCCCTCGCCGCCCGCCTCCTGCCCGTGGCCGCCCCCAACGCCTACGGCAACAGCCGCTTCCTCTATTACTGGGGGCGGCGGAACACCAACGAGGACGCGAGCGGCTTCGCCGGCACCGCGATCCTCCTCCTGGCTCTCCTCGCCCTGACCACCCGGCGGCGCTTGCCCCAGGAG
Source organism: Thermoanaerobaculia bacterium (assembly GCA_035644215.1). GTDB lineage: Bacteria > Acidobacteriota > Thermoanaerobaculia > Multivoradales > UBA5704 > DASQPA01. Next base: position 19,199 of record DASQPA010000156.1, on the reverse strand, counting down.
GGGGTGATGCTCGCCGCCACCGGCCTCGCCCTCCTCCTGCTGGCCCTGGCCGCCGGCCCCGTGCCCTTGCGCCTCGCCCTGATCGTCAATTTTACCTTCGCCTATCTTGGCGCCTGCAGCCTGGAGCGCTGGCGCTCTGGGGAGGGCCGGCCGCGGGTCCTGCTCCTCGTGGCGGTGGCCCTGGCCGCTCTCCTGGTCTGGGCCTACCTGGCCCACCCCGCCCCAGGCGATCCCGGGCGGCTCGCCATCCTGCGCTTCGGCTGGCTGCGCTGGCAGCTCCGCTTCCTCCTCGCCGCGACCGCCCTGCTCCTCGCCGGGCGCGGCCAGCGGTGGATGCCCCCCCTGGTGGCGGTCCTCGTGGCCTGCGAGCTCCTCCTCGCCCACCGGCCGGCCAACCCGCCCGCCCCGAAGCGGCTCCTCTTCCCGGTCAACGCTGCGATCCAGTTCCTCACCGACCACCTGGGGCGGGACCGCATGGCCGCCCTGGGCGCCGCGTTCCCGCCTAACCTGCCGTCGCTCTACGGTCTCTCCGACGCGCGGATCTACAACCCGATGGCGCCCCGGTACTATGTCGAGGTGATGGCGCCGATCACCGTCCGCTTCCGCGGCGAGGTCCCCGAGCTTGGGCCGCCGGGCGACCCCCTCTACCGGCGGCTCGGCGTGCGCTACCTGCTGATCGATCCTGCCGAAGCCTGCCCGCCGAGGCTCGCGACCGCCTTTCGCGATGCGACCGCGGCGATCTGCGAGATCCCCGATCCGCTCCCCCGGCTCCTGCGGGTCCCCGGGGACTCCCATCTCGCCATCCCCTTCCAGCCCCCATCGCCGGTCCCCGGGGATTTCCTCCTGGGGAGCGTCTACCAGGACGGCGGCTGGCGGGTCCTCGCCGACGGCCGGAGAATCGCGCCGGTCCCGGACAGCCCCTTCGTCGCCGCCTGGCTGCCCGCCGGAACCTCCCGGGTCCATGTCCTCTACCGGCCCGACGGCTTCCTGTCCGGTTGCCTCCTCGCCGCCCTCGCCGTCGCCCTCGGCACGGCCCGATGGTGCCCGCCGCCCCGGAAGCCGCTAGAATAGGGGGGATGGACGAGACCCGGAAGCTCACCGTGCGCTGCCCCGACTGCAGCTCCGACCTGGTGGTCGACGCCGCCACCGGCGAGGTGCTCTCCCATCGCAAGCCCAAGCAGGCCCCTGCCGGCGGCCGCGACCTGGACAGCCTGTTCCAGGAGCTCGACCGCGGCAAGGCCCAGGCCGAGGACGTCTTCCAGCGCGAGGTCGCGGCGATGAAGGACCGCGACCGGCTGCTCGAAGAGAAATTCCGCGAGGCCCTGAAGCGGGCCGAAGAGGAGCCCGACGAGGGCCGGCCGCACCGTCCCTTCGACTTCGACTGAGCCTCCAGCCCCCCGATCGTGCCGATCTGGCACGCTCCGTTGAGATGGGGTATACTGAGATACGGTTTTCGGTCCGCCCCCCGCCGCCCCGGCACGACCTCAACCACTTCGCTGGATTTTTCGCGTCGAATTCTCGCATGAAGAACCACTCTGTACACGAGCCCGGCGGGCTCGGGAAAGGAAATGAAACTTGAGTCCATGGTGGCTGCGCCCAACGGCTGAGGGCGCTTCGAACGAAGCAGAATCGGATGACAAGCAACGCGGGGAGAGGCCGAGCGCCGACGCGCCGCCCCCTGCGCCCGCCGCGGCCGAGGCCGAGGCACAGGTAGCGGCGCCGATCCCGGCGCTGACCCTGCCGCCCCCTCCCCCCGCTCCCTACCACGAGGCCGAGCCTGCCGAGCCGGAAGCGCCGCGGTTCACGGTCCTCGACGAGGAGCCCGCCGCACCCCAGGCCTTCGAATATGCCGAGCCGCACCCGCCCGCGGCCTCCCCTTCCTACTACGAGCCGAACGAGCAGGACGAGCTCTTCCCCGAGGACGACGAAGACGAGGACCTCGAAGCCGACGCCGAGGCCGGCGGTGAGGTCGAATTGAGCGCCACCGCCACCCAGGCCGAGAAGGACGAGGCCCAGGCGGAGAAAAAGAGCCGCCGGGGTCGCCGCAGCCGCGGTGGCCGCCGCCGCTCCGGCCGTTCCGCGACCGCTCCCGCCAATGGGGGCACCGGCGCCGCCGAAGAGGACGACGATGAGCCGGAGGATACTTTCGAGGAGCCGGTGCAGGTCGCCCCGACCCCCATCGCTCCGCGCCGCGACCAGCGGCGCGAGCGGGAGAGGGAGCGCGAGGCGCGCGTCCCGGAGGAGCGGGATCGGGACCGCGAGCGGGAGCGCGAGAACTTCTTCGTCAGCCCCTCCGAGTTCCTCGGCCGCGAGATCTACGTGCCGGTCCCCGAGCGCCCGCGCTCGCACACCGACGAGAAGAAGATCGCCCTCTTCTGCGACCTCGAAAACATCGCCCTCGGGGTGCGCGACTCCGAGGTCGCCAAGTTCGACATCAACCTGGTTCTGGAGCGGCTCCTGGAGAAGGGCAAGATCATCGTCAAGAAGGCCTACGCCGACTGGGAGCGCTACAGCGACTACAAGCGCCCCTTCCACGAGGCCGCGATCGAGCTCATCGACATCCCGCAGAAGTACTACTCGGGGAAGAACAGCGCCGACATCAAGATGGTGGTCGACGCGATGGACCTCTCCTACTCGAAGGAGCACCTGGACACCTTCGTGCTCCTCTCGGGGGACAGCGATTTCTCGCCGCTGGTCTCGAAGCTCAAGGAGAACAACAAGTACGTCATCGGGATCGGGGTCAAGAACTCGTCCTCGAACCTGCTGGTCGACAACTGCGACGAGTTCATCTACTACGAGGACGTCTGGCGCGACTCCTCGAAGGCGCCGCAGCTCTCCGGCCTCAACAAGAAGGCCGCCGAGGCGTTCAGCCTGATGGTCGAGTCGATCCAGGCGCTCGTGCGCGAGAACAAGGACGTCCTCTGGGGCTCGATGATCAAGCAGACGATGCAGCGCAAGAAGCCCTCCTTCAACGAGGGCTACTACGGCTACAGCACCTTCTCGGAGCTGCTGGAGGACGCCGAGCGCAAGAACATCATCAAGTTGAAGAAGGACCAGCGCTCCGGCACCTACATCGTGACCGGCTTCGCCAAGCGCTGAGACGCCTGCCCGGGGGTCGGCTACCCGCCGACCCCCATCACGGCATCCCCCGTCCAACCCGGCCGCCGCCAGCTGCGCTCGCGGCCGGGAACCTTCTCCAGGCCCACCCGCTCCAGCTCCGCGCCCAGCCGCTCCAGAAACTCGTGCTGGCTTTTGACCACGGCGAGATTCAGGAAGAACTCGCGGCCCACCCCCTCCTGCTCCAGGATGAAGCGCAGCGACTCGGTCCCCACCCGCGGACCGATCGCGAGCACCCCCGCGAAGGGGATGCGCTTGGGCCGGAAGGTATGGAGCGGCTGGTAGGAGAGCCCCTCCTCGTCGATCACCACCGCGGGCTTCCCCGCCGTCCACCAGATTTTCGCCAGGCTCGCCCAGAAGAGCAGGCTGTAGGCGAGGAGCACCCCGAACCCCCGCCCCCAGGCCGCCCGCTCGTCCGCCTGCACCACCCAGGCCACCCCACCCAGGAGCACCACCACCCCCACCCCCCAGAGCATGGCGCGGCGGGTGGTGCTGCGGACCCAGGGGCGGAAGGGGAAGCTCTCGGCAGCCATGGGGCGCGATCCTACTCGTTCAGGGACGCCGGGGCGAGGCCCCCAGAGGCTAGCGCATCTGGTTGCCTTCCTGCAGGGAGCCCATGTGGCACTGGATGCCGTTTTTCGGCGGCGGCGTCATGCCGCGTTCACCGTGACGGTGTAGCGGAGTCCGGCGCGGCGCAGAGCATCCTGTAGCGCGAGGCGCACAAACTGCGATTCCGCGTAGCCCAGGCGCGCCGCCCAGCTCGCCGCCCGCTCGGGGCTGACGACCTTCCGACCGTTCTCGATGTGCGACAGATGCTGCTTCGAGATTCCGAGCGTGTCGGCGAGCTCAGCCTGCGTCAGGGCCTCTCCCTCCCGGATGGACCGGAGGAGCTTGGCGAGTGTGAGCGGGCCACCACTCAGGTTCTCGAGGAAGGCCATTGCGTCCGACTGGCCGCGCCGGTGCCCTTTTTCAGTAGACATGGGGTGTCACCTCTTCACGACACAAGTTGCGCGCCGCCACTAGCTGAACTCTCTGGGTTAGCCAGCCTTGGTTCCAGATGAAGTATGGACTGGCTCTCCAATAGAGCCCTCAATGGAAGGGCTGCCACGCTTCACGACAAAATGGCCAGAGCCTGCCTGCCTTTCCGAGAGGCGCCGACAGAATTCGTGGATGTCGTAGTTTGCCTCAGCAAAAAGGGCCTCTCGGACCTTCCGGACCTCGGCCACGATCGGATCGCGCCATACCTCGGCAGGAGAAGGGTCGCTAGTCATTATCCGCACCTCCTAAGAGTTCCTCCGGTGTGCATAGCACCGGCGCTGTGTAGCCTTGCTCCCTACAAATTTTTTCGATCCTGGGCCGCAGAGCCGCATTCGCAATATGAGAGCAGTTCCAAGTCAACAAGAAACTCATACCATGGTACGCCGCAGTGGCGATATGCACAGCGTCGGCACCCGCACGCGGCGGCAGGGGCAACTGCACAATGAGGGCGGCAGCCAATTCCGCAACCCCTGGAGTAATCTCCAATAGCGGTACATCCCTCAAGATCTCCATGCGCTTGCTGGCCATCTGAGTGTCACCCGCTGCTGACTCGTCCAGGACGACCTGCGATGCGAAGATCAAGAACTCCGGGCGACGCTCCTGCCACCATGTGTGAGTAATCTGCTGGTGCGCAGCGGTAATGAGATCCCGGCTTAGGTACGCCGCCAGATAGCTGACAATGCTTGTCTCTATGTATACCGTCTGGCGCATGCGCCTATTCTACTCCGTTTGCGCGCTCCGAGCCAGCAAGGTCTCCACGACTCTCCACGATTCGATTCTGGTTTTCTTCTCCTCGCGGCTAGCAAGTAGTGCCGCTGTGGGGCTATAGCAGCTAAGAGCCTTCGGTCGCGCTGGAGCGCCCGTCCTCCTTCGGCGGCGTCTCCGGTGGAGGTTGTACTGCCTGCGGCAAGAGCTTCTCCTGCTCTTTGAGATCCCGGTAGAAGGCTTCGAAATCGAAGTTGAACTGGGCCATCTGCTCCGCACGCAAACGATCCAGCTCATCGACAATGGGGTCAGCGTTCATTGGGATTCGCCAAGTAGGCGATTCTGGCGAAGGAGACCAGCGGCCCGGTGTTCACGACGATCGGTTCAGCCACGCTGCATGAACTCCACCTCGGAGTCGAGATCCTCGGGCTGGAGGTTGCTCATGGCAACGCCGATCCGCGGTAGGGCGAGGAGAAAATCCACCCGGCCTTTCCCGCAGAGCTTTGCGGCGAGGCCCGAGCTTAGCCGGCCCACTTCGTAGAGCTTCGCGGCAAGGAGGAAGCGGGCCTCTTCGTCGAAGGCTCCGCGCGTCAGGCCGCTACTGAAGAGGACGTCGTCGCCGTAATCGATGGTCAAGCGGTGTTGCATAGAGGCTCCTCGCCTAGGCTAACACAGCCGGAGCGCCGGGCGACACGGCGTGCCGGCTGGTGACGGGAAGCTCCACGGAGTCGTTCTCGGGCAACCCGGTGGAGCACCCGGGCGGCTTGATGCTGAAGTCCTCCCGACGGCGAACGGCGTATGAGTTCAGCGACAACACCCAGGCGAACGCCCGGGTGTTGTCGCTGCACCGAGGGGTTAGGCGGCATCGCGCAGGACGGCTCAGGCTGGCTCTTTCTCGATGAGTCGCACAGCTGCGTGAATGGTTGCCAAGAAGTAGTAGAAGATCCAATCGAGCCAGACGTCGGGGTCGTAGTCGGTGCGTTGGTCAGCGCGGTGGTGGCGAATGCCGAAGTTGTTCGCGATGTTGAAGAGGTCCTTCTCGTCTTGCGTGGTGAGTACTCGCTTGAGGTCGGGCCGAAGAAACTCGAGAACATCGGCGAGCTCCCTCACGGCCTCACGGCGATCCCCGACGCTCGCTCGGTGGTGACGGAACTTGTGTAGTGCCGCCGTGACTTTGTCGACGACGCCGGTGGCGTTCGGATGCTCTAGCGGCGCTTCGACGAGCTGATCGAGGCCGCTAGGTGGAATAGCCAAGACCTCGCCTTTCATCGAAAGTTCGAAGCCAGAATCGTAAGCGCGAAGGACGCGATTCAGCTTGTCGCGAAACTCGGCTCGACCCTCCTTCACGTCGAACGCTGTGCAATGCCACCCGCAACCGTTCCAGGCATGCCAATGACGGTCAGTAGGCTTCGAGACGTGAGCGTAGAGGAATTCGACCATGTCGAAGGAGTCGTCCTCGCTCCATTCATCAATGGTGGTGCCAATTGGCCACAGATTTGTCCCGAGCGTGAGGAGGATCTCAGTTTCGGGGTCGCCGCCGATGAGGCCGGGCGAGAAGCCGCTGTCGACGCAGAAGTGGCCGAGGTGCTCCTGGAAGTAGCCCTCCTCCTCGACGTGGAGCAGGTATACCTTGATCGCGCGCCTCAGATCTTCCAGCGATAGCCTCGGGGTTTGAGGACGTCGGCCGTGTCGTTCTGAGTAGTAGCGCTTGTCAGCCATGTGCGTTCCGAATGCCGCCCAACGGATAAGGAGTTCAGTGGCAACAGGGATGGGCGAAATCCCATCCCTGTTGCCCGCTGAAACGACATGCTAGGAGACCGCGCGACCACCCACCTATTGGCATGACCAGATCAGCCAGGTTTGCGCGAAGGTCGCCAGCGCAACGATAAGAATGCTTGTGAACAGAACCGAGAAGAAGAGAAGAAGGAGTTCGAAGTAGTCGCGAATTCCTGCGCGCGACTGCAGTGCTGCCGCGATGAGGCGAGGGATCGACTTCGTCGCGGTGCTCGGTGGGTTCGCGAGGCTATGCGCAGGGAAGCACCTGTTGTGTTCCGACACAACTCGCTGGAGCGCCAATTGAAAGTTGACGCTTTCGAGCCTTAGAACCCTGAATCCGATCAAAGCAGAAAGGGCGCCCGCAAGAGCCACAGCTCCGATCAGTAGCAGCTTCTCTGGGCGTCCGATTTTCGCTGTGAAGAGCAAGACTAGCGCACCGAGAGCGATGGACACTAGCCAGGTGAAGTGCTTCTCCTCCTCCCACAGCGCACGATGATGGTACTCCCGTATGGCTTGTGCGATCTTCACCCTCTCCAAGGCGTCCGGGTCCTGTTGCGACGTGCTCGGGGCGCTCAATTCGCCTTGGTTGTTCATGTCATCGTTCCTCGTTTCCGGTCGGTCGCCCAACCTCTACCTCATCAGATTCTCCATCGCGCTTCCCGGGTTAGACGGCCGTCTCGTGTCGCCAAAGCAGCCGAACCAACGCCAGCAAGGGCAGCGCAAGTCATGCACACGCATTCACTTAGGCCAGAGCTTAGCCCCAGGTAAGAGGTTGCGTCAACGACATGAGCGCAGGCGTATAAGCTCCCCGCCGACGCCTTCGGAAGGCAGGCTTAGCGACTCGATGCACCGTGCCAGAACGGCGAACTTCCCTCTTCCACTTCCGCCTTTCTTGTGCTAGCTTCCAACCAACGAGAGGAACGTCCTCTCCACCAGAACCAAGCGGGGCCGACAGAGCGCGAACTCTGCCGACCCCCGGCAACGCAAGGAGGCAGTCCATGCGTCACCAGCACCAGTCTACCAGTCCCTCGTCCACCCCCCTGTCCAACGCTTTCGCCCCCGACTACCTGGTCCGCCTGCGCGAGCAGGAGGAGGTCCTGACCGCCGCCGAGGCCGAGCTCGCCGGTCCCTGGAAGACGGAGCCCGTTCCCGGCAAGCCCGGGGCGGTCGCCGTGCTCCGGGCGTGGGAGGATTTCGCCGCCGGAGACCGGCCCGTCGCCGTGTGGTGGCAGGAGGAAACGGCGCGGCTCTTGACCCTTCTCCTTCCGGCCCTCGACCGCGAACCGCTCTTCCACCTGGTGGAAGGGGAGACCGCGGACGGCTATCCTGTCCTCGCCGTGTACGGGGAGCAGGGGTCCCAGGTCGCCGGCTGGATCGACCGGTACGATCCGCGGTGGGCCGAGGGTCTTCACCTCCTGGAGGCGATCGTCCGCTCGCCTCTTGCCCTGGCCACCCTGCTCGCGGTCGCCGGCCCGGGAGCCGAGGAGCAGGTGGGCAGGATCCGCGCCCGACAGCAGCAGCCGTAAGGAAGAAGGACGGCGGGAAGGGGCGGCGCTGCGGCGCCGCCCCTGCACCGCAGTGAGGTCTCCGACCTCAAACCGACCCCCTTGCGACAAAGTCAGCGGGGTGCTCGTGCCTTACAGGTAGCGACGGCTCCAGGCAGGCTCCGTAGGGTCCGCACAGGGAGAGGATTGCGACCGAACGGCCCCAGACAGGCACAACTTTGCAGCGGTGGAGCACACGCTCGGAGCGGAGCAGCTCTCGTTACGGGCGGACGAGAGGACGAATGCGGCGGAGAAGAACCGTTCTGGGGGAAAGCAGACCTGCACCGCGGCGGAGCAGAGCTTGACTGCTGCAGAACAGAGCTTCACCGCTCCGGGCAAGAACCATTCCGCCGCAGAACAGAGCTGCACCGCTCCGGGCAAGAACCGTTCCGCCGCGGATCAGAGCTGCACCGCTCCGGATAAGAACCGTTCCGCCGCGGATCAGAGCTTCACCGCTCCAGACAAGAACTGTTCCGCCGCAGAATAGAGCTTCACCGCTCCAGATCAGAACGTCACCGCCGCAGAACCGTAGACGCCCGCCGCGGTGAAGATCTCACCGCGGACCCTCAGGAACCGTTCCGGGGCGGCTGGCCGGCTTTCGGTATCCTGAAGAAAGGGCGGCCCGGCAGCCCGGGCTCACAGAATCCAGAACTGGACGTTCTGCTGCTCCAGAAAGGCCCGGGCTCCCGGTCCCTGGAGATAGGCCAGGGTCGAGATCGTCCCCGCCTCCAGGCAGGTCGGCGCGACGACCGTCACCGAGCGCGGCGCGCCGGCGACGGGCCAGCCGGTCTTGGGATTGAGGATGTGGCCGAGCCGCTTGCCGCGCCACTGCACGCAGCGCCGGGCGTCGCCGCTCGTCGCCAGGCCGGCGCGGGCGATGTCCAGCCGGTAGAGGGCCGCCTGGCCGGTGCGCGTTGGATCGTCAATGCCGACGCCCCAGGTGCGGTTGCCGCGCCGCAGGCCGCCGGCGAAGAGATCGCCGCCGAAGTTGACCAGAAACGATTTCGTGGTCTGCGCGGCGAGGAGCCCGGCGGTGCGATCCACCGCGTACTCCTTGCCGATCCCGCCGAGATCGATCTCCATTCCGACCGGCATCGATAGCGTGCGGTCCTGCCAGGTGACCCGCCCCCAGCCGACGTGCGCGAGGCACTTCTCAATCGCCTTCTTCCCCGGCACGTGGGTGCCGCCGTCGAATTTCCACACCCGCCGCAGAACGCCGGAGGTGATGTCGAAGAGCCCGCCGGAGAGCTCCCAACAAGTGGCGGCATAGTTCAAGAGCTGCGCCGTCTCCTCGTCGACCTCGACCGGCCGACCGGCCGCATGATTGATCGCGTGGATGAGGTTGTCCGTGCGGTAGCGGCTGAACTTCTGCTCGATGCGCCGGGCCTCGCGCGCCGCGATTTCGACCAGCGCCGCCGCCTCGTCGCGGTCGTCGCCGTCGACGAGCACCGTGCACGGGCTCGCCATGGCCTCGAAGCTGCCGACGAAGTAGTCCTCGACGCGATCGAGCGTCGGCCCACTCCCGGGCGGGGAAGCCGCGGAGGAGACGGAGTGGGCCAAGCGCTCGACCTCAAAAGTTGAACGAGTACCCGATGACCGCAGTGAAGGTGTTGATCGTCGGGGACAGATTGAAATTGCGTTCCTCGCCGACCGCGCTCGGTGGCGAGCTGTCCCCGGACTGGCGGATGTACTCGGCGCGGAGGGTCCACAGCGACGGGTTGTCGCCGAAGCGGAACGCGAAGCTGGTGCCGATCGTGATCGTCGACAGCTGGCCCAGGCGGTAGTCGCTGGTGGCGAATTCCGGCGGCGCCAGGAAGCTCGAGAGTCCCACGGTGAAGAAATCCGCCGCCGTCTGGTGGTAGAACCGCACGTGCGGCTCCAGGTACCAGTCGTCCTCCAGGTCGTACCGATATTTGAGATCGACCGTGTTCGAGCGGATGCCCCAGGTGTCCCAGTAGTAGCGGTACGAGGCGTAGACGATGTCGTGCGGGAGGTGATAGACGGAGCTCAAGAGCGCCGAGGACCGCGTCCGGGTCGACGGCCGGTTGTCGGTCAGCACGTCCCCGGTGGGCTCCCCGTTGAAGGGGTTGGTGAGGCTGATGACCTTGTAGGGCTCGGTCAGGTAGCCGTTCTCGAACGTGCGGGTGCCGTCGAGCGCCAGCAGCCAGCGGCGCGTCATCACCCGCGAGACGCCGAACAGCACGCTCGAAACCCTTTTGGCGTTGGCGTGGTTCGAGACCTCGCTGCCGTCGGACAGGCCGATCGGCGTTCCCCCGGTTGGGAAGACGCTGTCGTCGCTGTACCCGCCGCCCACGCTGACGGTGAGCCGCTTCTGCATCAGCTCGGCGGAGAGCTTGGCGTTGAGGCCGAGCGACTGGTAATCCTTCTCGCGCGAGGCGTGGAAGCCCACGGTCGAGGTGACGAGCTTGCCCCAGGGCTTCTGCCATTCGCCGTCGAGGCCGAACCGATGGTCCTCGAACTTCGTCGTCGGGATGCCGCCGGCGGGGATGGTGACCAGCCGGCCCGACGGGGTCGTCATCGTCTGCACGTTGCCCGACGGCAGCGCGCCGCTCGGCGAGGCGCCGGTGATGACGTCGAGGCCGAGCTGGGCGGAGATCGACTGGCCGTCGCCGAAGAGGCGGGTGGCGCGGACGATCGGCTCGAAGACCTGGGTCCGGCTCTGCTCGCCGTAGAAGAGGGTCGTGTAGTCGACCTGGGTCGTCGCCGCCGAATCCGCCATCGCCGCCGCCGGCGCGAGGAGCAGGGCGAGCGCGGCCGTGCTCAGCCGCTCCCGGAGCGCCGAGGTGGAAGTGGCGGTCGAGGCGGAGGTGGGGCTGGCGCCCTCGGGTTCTAGTTGCACCCGCAGCCTCCGCCGCCGACGTCCTGGCCGCCCATCGAGGCCTCCTTGCTGAAGTAGATGTGCTCGTCGATGGCGTGCAGCATGGGGCAGGGAATGAACTTCATCCCCTTCTCGGCGAGGAGGTCCCGATCCCAGGGCCGCACCGTGGCGCAGCCACCGAGGAGGGCCGGCAGCGCCAGAACGCACGCCAGCCGCAGGAGCCCTTTCGCCGACTCTTTCCGCTTCATTTGGCAACCTCCTCCTGGATGTGCTTCTCGAAGGCTTCGGTGTCCTTCCGGTCGAAACCGGGATGAGAGTAGACCACACGTCCGGCCCGATTCACCAGGTAGCTCGACGGCATGGTCTGGACGTCGAACGCCTCGGCGGTTTTTCCCGCCGGGTCGAACGCCACGGTGAAGGGCGGCGCGAGCTCGTGCAGGAAGGTCTCCGCGAGGCTCCGGTCCTTGTCCAGGTCGATCGCGACGACCACCAGGCCGCTCTCTCCGTAGCGCGCCGACATCGCGCTCAGCCACGGAAAAGACTGCCGGCAGGGTCCGCACCACGAGGCCCAGAAGTCGACCAGCACGACCTTCGTGCGCAAAGCGTCGAGCGCCACGGTGCCGGTGCGGGTGGGCAGCTCGAAGCGCGGGGCGGCCGGGGGATCGACCGTCCCGCCGCGCGCCGTTCGGGCGGGCGCGGAGACCGCGAGCGCGAGGAGCAGAAGGAGGGCCACGCAGAGCGCGTTTCTCGTCATTGGGGACGCTCTCCGCTCCGGAACCCGCGGGGCGACACCCCGAACCGCCTTCTGAAGAGCCAGCTGAAGGAGCCCAGGCTCTCGAAGCCGACGGCGAGGGCGATCTGGGTCACGTCCTCCTCGGTGGTGGCGAGGAGCTTTTGCGCCACGGCGAGGCGGCGGGCCTGGAGGAACTGCATGGGCGTTTCGCCGAAGGCGAGCTTCCACATGCGCTGAAAGTGAAACGGCGAGAGATGGGCGGCGCGGGCGGCCATCGCCACGGTGAGCGGCTGGTCGTAGCAGGAGGCGAGGAGGTCGCGGCCGCGATAGAGCCGGCGATAGAGCTCGGCGCGGGTGGACGGGCGCGTTCCGGGGAAACCGGCGATCTCGGCGCGCACCTCGCGGTCGAGCCGCAAGAGCGCCTCGGCGAGGGTGAAGAAACGGTCCTCCAGCCAGACCGCCGGCACCGGCCCCTGGCGCACGGCCTCCCGGATCGCCGCGAGGCACAGGGCCACCGGCCCGCGCTTGGGATAGAGCCGCTCGCAGAACCCGACGACCCCGGGCGGCGGCTCGATCTCGTCGAGCAGGCGGTCGGCCGGGGTCGCAAGCGCCAGGGCGGCGTGCTCCAGGAAGCCGCGCTGGAAGAACGGGCAGAGCGTTTCGGTGCCGGTCGCCGCCGCGACCTCCATCGAGTAGGTCTGGTCGTGGTTCAGGAGGAGGAACGACTCCTCGTCCACCCAGTAGTGACCCGCGGCCGTGTGGTACCAGGCCGCGCCACGAGCCACCGTCTTGATCGACAGGGTGGTCCGGTAGTCGTGGACCACATAGTCGCGCGGAAAGCTGTTGAGCACCGCCGAGCACTCGGGAAGCCGCGACCAGCGGGGGTTGACCTCGAATGTGAAGTCGGGCATGGGGGCAGGCACCTGGGCGGTGCCTACCCTACCATGCCGCCGGCCTACGATTCGACCGGCGTCAGGTGCTGGATCTCGATCCCCGGCCGGCCGTCGCGCGGCTCGACGAGCTTGTGCAGCTCACCCCAGAGCGACCCCACCTCCGGCGGCGGGTTTCCGGTGACGGCGACGTCCTTCCAGGTCAGGAGGTCGAGGAAGACCGGCCGGCCGGCGGCATCGGCGGCGCGGAACGTGCGCTGGGGGTCGGCGAGGAGGGCAAGGCGCGCGAGCGTGGCGCGCTGGCGGACGAGGAGCTGTTCGAGCGACTCGACTTCGCCCTCCCGCGGGCGGTAGGTGAGGAGGACAGTCGCGGCGGTGCTTTCGGGCATCGTGGGTCTCCTTTCTGGACGTTTCTGGGGCCCGGCCCTTACGGCTTCACCGGTGTCACGTTCAGGATCTCGATTCCCGGCCGGCCGTCGCGCTTCTCGACCAGCTTCTGCATCTCGTCCCAGATCGCCCGCACCTCGGCCGGCGCATTGTCGGGAATCGCGTCGTCCTTCCAGGTGAGAAGGTCGATCACGATCGGCTTGCCGGAGCTGTCGTTGGCGCGGAAGGTCAGGTGGGGATCGGAGGTGACGAGGGCGAGACGCTGGAGGGTCGCGCCGTGGCGGGCGATCAGCTGCTCCAGCTTCTCGGCGTTGCCCGCCTGCGGCCGGTAGGTGACGAGAACCGTCTCGGGCGCGGCGAGGGCGGTGGAGGCCAGGGTGAACAGAGCCAGGGCGAGGAAGAGGTTCTTGCGCATGGGGGATCTCCTTTCGAGGCTCCAGGATGCGCCTGGGCCGCCGAAAATGCTTCTTCAGTCCTGCGGAACTCGAACGGCTGCCGAAGAGTCGGACTCCCCAGGGCAGCGGACCCCAGCCTAGCAGGCTGGTGCTGGCGCTGGAGTCATTGGGCCGAGGTGATCTGGGCCGATCGCCTGCTAGCAGGGACCTTCCCCGGTCAGGTGAGCCGTGCGTTACCCCTTCGCTTCCCGTAGAATAACCAGGAGCGTCAAGCCGATCTTGCCGCCGAACCGGCCCAATTCCGGAGGAAACGCCCGCCGTGCCAACCGCGCATTCCGCCGTTGCCCTGAAGCCGCTCTTGGAAGACTGCGGGTACACAGGTACGCGATTGAAGGAGGACTACGTCTTTGGCGCAATGACGGCTACGTACGTTGGGTTCGCGACGAAGCCGTGGGATTTTGACTCGGCCTGCATCGCGGTCATGGCGGGTGATGGCAACTCGGAAGCGACCGCCCGCTCTTGCCGGGGGCTGGGCGCTCCGATCGTGTGGGTGAGCAACAACGGTAAGGTAGATTGGTGGCAGCAGCACGGCGCTGGGCCGACCCTGTTCGCGTCGGCGCCAAGCCAAGAGTTTGCAGCGCTCGTTCATCGGCACAAGGCCAATCTAGACCCAGTGAGCGTCTATCGAGGCAAGACCATTGCACGCGTGGACAAGTCCAGGCAACTCGATTTCGTTGACGCAGGACTCTTGCCGCTGCTGCGCGAAGAGGCGGGGAAGAAGCTGCATGACCTCGTTGAAGAGATGACCAATGCAGCACTCGAAGCATTGGGTAAAGGTGAGCCAAGCAAGGAGGATCTCCGCAAGGTCTTTACGGCCGTGTTCCGGCTGCTTGCTGGAAAGATCCTCAAGGACAAGGGGGTCCGCGGCTTCCAAGGCTTGGATCTTGCCAATCCCGGCGATGTATTAAGAGCAGTAGGAAAGCACTACAACGCCAGCCAAGCAAATATTCTAATCAAAGGCAAGTGGACGACCGCGCTCGCATCCGCAGCTTCGTTGTTCTGTGATGCAGGTAGCTTTGGTGTCGTGTCGCCTGAGGCGCTCGCTTATGTCTATGAACACACACTCGTGACCAGGCCACTACGCAAGAAGTTGGGCATCCATGCAACACCACCCTGGCTCGTTGACTATATAGTCTGGCGTTTGTACGACTGGATCCGCGAGATTCCCGAAGCCGACCGGCACGTCTTTGAGCCTGCGTGTGGGCACGCGCCGTTCCTTTTATCCGCTATGAGACTGCTGCGGTTGGAGATCCCGGACAAAGATGAGGCTGGGGTCAACAAGTTTGTAAAGTCCCACCTCCATGGCCTGGAGATCGATGACTTCGCTCGTGAGATCGCCCGGCTGTCGCTAACATTGGCTGATATCCCCAATCCGAATGGTTGGGACCTGCGCGGCGACGACATGTACGCGTCAGGCGTTCTGCCGCAAGAGGCGGCTAAGTGCATGATTCTTCTCAGCAATCCACCGTACGAAGCATTCACGCCCGCAGAGAAAGACAAATATAAGAAGGCGGGCTTCCCTGTCAAAAGGCGTAAAGCGATCGAATTAATGGAGCGAACCCTCGCCCGGCTCCCGGGCGGGGCAGTCTTTGGCCTGGTTTTGCCCCAGAACGTTTTGCATGGCACAGCAGCCCAGGCAGTGCGTGAAGCCCTATTGAGAGACTTCGACCTCCTCGAGATCTGTCTGTTCGCCGACAAGGTATTCGAGGAAGGCGAGCCCGAGTCTGTGGTCTTGCTGGGCCGCTCCCGAGTTGGCGAGGTCGCTGCCCGCACGGTTCGATATCTTCGCGTTCGCGAGAGCGGGGTCGAGAGATTTAAAGAAATCTATCAACCGGACTCACGACTCGAAGTCCAGGTAGACCGGTTCGAGGCCGACCCCCATAAGAGTTTCAGCGTGCCGGACTTGCCGGACGTCTGGACTGCCCTGCGTGATCATCCACTTCTGTCGTTTGTGGCAGATGTCGGGCAGGGATTCTCGTTTGCGAAAAAAGGTTTGCTCGATGAAGCCCGTAATACGGCAAAGCACAAGACTGGTGACGCGGTGCTGGCGATCCTCGGTGGACATACAAAAGTCAATATCTGGTCCCTCCCAGTCCGATCATGGCTGAGCCCGTCACGGACGCCGGTGAAGCCTTGGAGGAAGGGTCGTGCGACCGGCGAGCCGCAGGTTCTGGTCAACTATGTCCGGGCGATGCGCGGCCCCTGGCGCATCAAGGCCTTTCTTGACTATGACGGTCATGCTGCAATTAATACCTACCTCACTGTCCGCCCAAAGGCTGGAGGGCCTCCGATCGAATTCCTCTGGGCCGTGCTCAACTCACCCATCGGCAATGCCTATGCCTATTGTCACACCATGCAGAAGCATATTTACGATGGGCTCATCGCCAAGCTGCCACTGCCGCTACAATGGGGAGCTCATGTCCGGCCAGTGGTGGAGGCAGTCCGCGCATACCTCCAAGTGGTGAGGCCATCCGACCCCTTGGTGCTTCGGGCGGACAACGAGACAGCGGCATGCGAAGCACTCGTGGCAATGGACGCCACTGTCATGCGTGCTTATGACCTGCCAGTCCGGCTGGAACGAGCCGTGCTCGATCTGTTTCGACTGCCGGAGGTCAAGAAGGAAGAACGTCGGCGAAAAGGAGTCGGCTGCGTCTTCGGCGACTACTACCCACCCGGATTCACCTCCTACTTGCCGCTCTACATGATCATCTCCGAAAGGTTCCAGCGCGCAGCGGCAGATGCGACTGCTGATCGCTTCAAGCCTGGAGAGTCGGAGTATGTACGCGACGTGCTGAGCGCCGCAGCGGAAAGAGACGAGGAGTAGGCCGTGGCGGATTACCTCCTAGATACCAACATCGTTGCCTATTGGTACGACACATCGAGGCTTGAGCATGCACAAGTAATGAATCGGGTCAATGCCGCGAGGAAGCCGGATCCCATAGTCCAGTACGTACCTCGTTTGTATGTCTCCGTAGTTACGTTGGGTGAGATTGAGTATGGGCATCGCGTGGCCCCGGCGCCCGATACCACCAGGCAGGCCGAGTACGCGAGGTTCTTGCGGGAGCAATTCCCCGAGATGCTTGCGCTGATCGATGACGTGGCAGAGCAATATGGCGAGTTGAGGGCGTGGCTCTTCAACAACTGCGGACCGAAGGTAAAGAAGGCAAAAATCAAAAGAGCCGAGGAGCTAGTGAATCCAACGACAGGCAGAGAACTGGGTATCGACGAGAACGATATTTGGATCGCGGCGCAAGCCAAGACCCACAACTTCGTGCTGGTGACCCATGACTCCAACGGGAACTTTGGCAAGCTTCTGAAGCAGTTCGCGCCAGTCCTAAAAATAGAAGATTGGGCGTCGTGATAGCTCGCGCTGGCAGAATACAGCCTGCAGGCGCGAAGGCTCTCAGGCCGCCACCACCCGCCCTGCCGCCAGGAACCACAGCTCGAACCGCGGCGGCGCCGCGAGCCCCAGCGCCTCTTGCACCGCCTGCACATAAGCGGCGCCCTGCGGGGCGTAGGCGGCGGCGCGGGCGGTGAGCGCCTCTTCGCCTTGGACGTCGTCGGTCTTGTAGTCGGCGACGACGAGGGCGCCGTCCCTATCCTCATAGAAGAGGTCGATCGCCCCGGCCACGTAGCCGACCGGGGCGGTCTCTCGCGGCCCGGGGGGGAGGAGGACCGGCAGCTCGCGGGCGAGAACCCCTGCCGCGAGGGAACAGAGGCGAGGGAGGAGCGGGCCGGCGGCGAAGCGGTCCAAGAGGGCGGCGGCGCGGCGCTGGGCGCGGTCGGGACGGGCGTCGCCCAGGAGGGCGGCCAGGTAGGAGGGGAGGAGCGCGCGCTGGCGGGCGAGCTCGGCCTGGGGATCGGCTTCCAGGTCCCAGCTCTCCAGCGCCCGGTGGACGGCGCCGCCCGCCGCCATCGCCGCCTCGCGGTCCGGCGGCTCGCGCGGTGCGGCGGGCTCGGGGTTCGCGGCCGGCTCCTCGCCGGGCGCCCGATCCTCGAAACGGCTGTCCGCCTGGAGCTCGCGCAGACGCTCGTGGGCCTCCTCGGAGGCGGCGGCGCTCCACGGGAGGGCCATGCGGGCCGCCGCCTCGCGCCCCCGGGTGACGAGGAGCGCGGCGCCCCGCTGGACCTCCTCGGGCGCCGGCAGCTCGGGGATTTCGCGCTCGCCCTCCGGTGTCGCCTCCCGCTCGTGCAGGTCAGGCAGGTACCAAAGGGCGCCGGTGGGGTCGGCGGCCGACCAGCTGCCGGCCGCCGCGGATGCGGGCCAGAGATCGGCGAGGACCGGAAGATGGGGGCGGGAGAGGAGGAGATCGACATGGGTGCGGGCCTGGGCCGGCTCGGGCGCGCTCTCCCGCTGCGGCCAGGCGCCGGCGAGGACCAGCCGGTCCTTGGCCCGGGTCATCGCGACGTAGAGCGTGCGCACCCGCTCCGCGGCTTCGACCGCGGCGCGCTCCGCCTCGACCCGATCGAAGCCCGGGGTGGGAGCACCGAACAGGCGGTACTCCGCGCTCCTCCCGGAAGACGGCACGACCCCCACCTCCGTGCGGCCCGGCGGATCGACCCGCGACTGCTTGTGGAGCTGGAGCAGGTAGACGTGCGTGAAGTCGAGCCCCTTGGCGCCATGGATGGTGAGGACCGAGACCGCGTCCTCCCCGCCCTCGCGCGGCCGTCCCTCCTCTGCCTCTTCGGACTCGGCGACGCTCCGGCGCAGCAGGCGGAGGACCCCGGTGACGTCGCCGCCCCCCTCTTCGAGCGCCGTCAGGAGCTGGCGGAAGAAGCGGTCGAGGTTCGCCAGGCGGTAGGCCCCGAGATAGCGGGCCGACTCCGTGGCCTCGAGCAGGAAGAGCCGGCGCAGGCGCTCGACGAAACGGTCCGCCGGGTCCTTCTCCCATGACTCGCGGAGGTAGGCCAGGGCCTCGACCGCCGCCACCAGGTTCCGCTCCCAGCCGCGCACCGCCTGGATTCCCGGCACGTCGGCGGGCACCTTCCCGGCCGCCGCCTCGATCGCCTGGCGGAGGTTGGCGAGCTTGTCGGGCCAGGGACCGGCGAGCTCGGTCATGTGGCGGGGGAAGTCCTGCTGCCAGAGGGGGATGAGGGCGGCGTCCGGCACTCCCACGGCGGCTGAGCGGAGGACGGTCAGGAGGGCCAGGTGATCTCCCGGGTCGAGCACCGCGCGCACCAGGGCGGCCGCCTCGATCACCTCGCGCCGCCGGTAGTACTGCTTGTCGCGGCCGACGAAGAAGGGGATGCGGGCGCGGCGCAGGGCCTCCAGGTAGACGTCGAGCTCGCCGGTGCTGCGCAGGAGAACCCCGACGTCCTTCCAACGCACGCCGTGGGCGGCGTGAAGGTCGAGGAGATCGGCGGCCAGGGCGTCGGCCTCCAGCTCGGCGGCGGCGCCCGGGCGGGTGCGGGCCAGGGTCTCCCCCGGGTCCCCCTCCGCCTTCCAGGAGACCCAGTACTCGACCGGCCGGCGCGGCCGAAGCCGGGGGCCGGTCTCGCCGATCTCACCCTTGTGGAACCCCGGCAGCTCCGCCTTGGCGGCGCAGGGGAGGAGCGGCTGGAAGCGCGGCTGGAGGCCGGACTGCTCGCGCATCACCGGCTCGATCACCCGCGCCACCTCGGCGAGGATCGCCGGCACCGAACGGAAGTTCTCGACCAGCGGCTGGACCTCGCCGCCCTCGCGCTTCACGAGGTCGACGAAGCCGTCGTAGGCCC
>DASQPA010000155.1:0-20228 GCA_035644215.1 Thermoanaerobaculia bacterium | reverse complement strand
TGGGCATGGCCGTGTCGTTGTGCACGCGCACCGTCGGTTGGCTCGCCGGTGCCGCGAGCGAGGGGAGGAGGTCGGGCGGCGGTGTGGCCTCGCAGGGGAGGGACCGCGCGGAGTCGAGCGCCCGTAGCCAGTGTCCACCGTCCGCCGCCGGCACTACCACATAGGCGCCGCCGCCGGGCACGACGATGCGGCCAGCCATCCATCCGTCCTGGACGGTCAGCGTCGCGGTGCCGGTAACGCCGTCCGGCGCCAGCACCTTGCCGCGCCAGGTGAAGTCGCGCGCTCCCCGGCGTTCGAGACCGGTGCGGGCGGTGGCGTAGGTCCTGCCGTCTAAAAGCGTCAACTGGGGGGCGTCGGTGAGCGCCGCGAGATCTAGGGTGATCCGCTGCTCGGTGAGCGTCGCGCCGGCCGGGGTGGCCGCGGCGGCTGGCTCTGCCGGGCTCGCGAAATGGAAGAGGGGACGGGCCGCCGCCGCGGCGATCCCAGGCGGCGCGACGGCAACGACGGCCGCGAGGGCCGTCATCCCCGCCACCAGGCGTCGCGAGATGCGGCGCCGCAGGGGCTTCCGGCCTGGGTCAACGAGGTTGGCGCCGTGCATGGCGCCGATTCTACGCTTCTCTGAGCTCGCCTCCTCCAGCTCGGCGCTCCGGTGCGAACGCCGCGGGCTCCGGCGTGAGCAGCAGCCCCGCCTCTTCGAGCACCGCCAGCTCGCTGCGAGTGAAGGTGGTGAGGCGCCGGTACAATGCGGCGAGCTCGCGCTCGACGACCTCGGGGGCGGCCCCCGCGAGCGACCGGAGGAGCGCCACCGCCGCCTCTTCCACCGGGGAGGGTGAGAAGGGCTGTCGGCCTTCCCAGCTCGCCGCGGCGACCGCCAGGTACTTGCGGCGGAAGGCCTCGGGCGTCGGGCGGTGGAAGTGGAGGATGGAAGGGCCGGCCACGAGCTCTTCTTCCGGAGGCGCACCCTTTAGATACCAGCCGTGCACTCCCGCGGCGGCGAGGCCATGCGCCACGGCCACCGCTGACTTGCCGTTGTGATAGCCGAGGAACCAGGGCCGCGGATCGGTCTGGCCCATGCGGAGGGCGGCGACGAGCGACTGCCAGCCGGCCGGTCCGTAGCGGGCCAGGGCGAGGCGGGGATTGACCTTGAAGCGCGGCGGTTCCCCGGGCTGCCAGGGCAGGAGCAGCTCGTGGTTGACGTAGCGGACGAGCGCGCGGCCGGCTTCTGCCGCGGCGGCGAAATGGTCGTGGAGGTCGGCGCCTCCCCGCCCGTCGCCTTCGAGCTGGAACCATTCGTCGGCGTCCAGGTGGAGCAGCCAGTCGAGAGGCGCGCCGCCGAGCTCCCCGGTGCGGGCGGCCGATAGCGCCGCGCTGGCATTCAAGGCCTGGCGGGAGGCGTGAGCGAAGGAGGCGGCGCCGGCCGCGGCCCATTCGCGAAGCGGGTCGCGATCCGGGAAGGGCGGCAGCTCGGGCCAGCGCGCGGCCTGGACTTCGGCGCCGGACCACAGGGTGAGCCGTTCTTCGGGATAGCGCGCCCGCAGGCGCGCCGCGTCCGCTGCCTCGGCCGGTTCGTCGAGATGGTCGAAGACGAGCACGGCGTGATCGAAGCCCAGCCCGAAGTGGTGGTCACACCAGGCGTCGAGCCCTACGCCGCCGCGGTAGACCGTGGTCACTAGGCCCACCCGCGGCCGGATCCTGCCTTGGCGCCAATAGCGCCAGGGTACGATCCGCCCGCCCGGCGCGTCGCCGGCCAGCTCGTGGGCGAGGAGCACCCCCGGCGGGAGGGGCGGATCGGGAACGGCCTGGAGCGCGTCGGTCAGCGTCAGCTCCGGGATGGAAGGCGGCGGCTCGGCGGCCTCGGCGGAGCGGCCGTCCTGCAGCCAGAGGACCAGCGACCAGCGGGGCGGTCCCGGCTCCAACGGCAGCACCTGGTGGGGAACGGTGCGGACGTCGAAGAAGATCGCCGAGCCGCCTCGCGGCGGCAGCACGAGCCCCGGCGGGGCCGAAACGCGACCGCCCGGCGGCCAGAGGGCGATCTCGCCTCCCGCGCACTCCCGGCCGGGAGGATTGAGATAAAGGATGAGGGCGAAGGCCCGGCCGTTGTCCGCCGCGCCGCCCGGGTTGTCGAGGTGCGGGCGATAGCCGGCGGAAGGCGCCGGATAGCGGGCGAGCATGGCGGTGGCGGGCGCGGTGAGGAGACGGTCCGGGATCGACGCCGCGAGCCGCGGGGCGACCCGACCGAGCAGCCACTGGACGAGGACGGCCAGCCGGGGCACCGCTGCCAGGAGCTCCGGTTCGAGCCCGCAGAGGTAGGCGACCTGGTCCGACCGTTGCGGCGCCTTCTGGTTCGCGCTGCCGATGCCGCCCGGTTCCAGCCCCAGGCGTCCCGCGGTGTAGGCCGCTTCGATCTCCGCCGCGATGCCGCGCAGGATCTCCTCGGCGAGGAGCCGCGGGTAGACGTGCCAGGGAAGAGAGGGCTCGGCCGCGCCGGCTTCGGTCCACGCGGCGTCGAGCGCGGCCCACAGCGCCTCGGCGGGGGAGAGAGCCGGCAGCGGCGACCACCAGAGAGGCCGGTCCGGAGCCCAGGCGTCCGCCGCCCGCAGCCGGGCTTCGAGCCGCGCGAGATGTTCCGCCAGCTCGACCGGCGTGCTCCAGGGCACGGCGCCGGCCTGCGCCGACCGCTGCGCCAGGCGGAGGAGGGCCGCCGGGCTCGCGGCGCCGGTGGTATCGGTGGTGCCGGCGGTGTCGGAGGCACTGGCGGCCGGCGGCCCCTGCCGGACGAGGAGCGCCAGCTCGTAGGCGAAGGCGAGGTGGAGATCGTCCGGGCTCGCCCGGGCGCGCAGCTCGTCCGGCGCGCCCTCGGGCGCCGCCATGGCGCGTTCCAGCGAATCGAGGAGGAGCGTGGGGTGGAGCAGCGTCCTGTCCGGCGGGCGGCGGGCGATCCCCATGGGCGGGGAGTGTACGACGGGCAGGCCCCGCCGCGCACCCATGGCGCGCGGCGGGGCTCTCCGACGGGGGGGAGGGGGCTAGTGGACTTCGAAGACGAGGTTGCGCTTCATGTCGTCGACCGCGACCGAGGTCACGCGATCGGAGGGCACGGGTCCCGAGATCCCGAAGATGTCGGGGGGCAGGTGGCCGGTCGAGGCGAGCGCCGCGGTGACGATCGCGGTGCTGGCCGTCACCATGCCGCCGCAGGTCATGCCGGCGACCGCCACGATGTCGGTCTCGCGGCGGGCCAGGTCGTCGAAATCGCGGGTCGGGCTGCCGAAGACCGGATCGACGACGCTGATGCCGGTCAGGAAGCCGGAGAGGTTGGCCCGGAGACCGAGCGGGGTCAGCGGGTCGACGTGGGTGAAGGTGGTGGCGGTCTCCGTCGTGTGGCAGCTGTTGCAGGTGGCGAGCGAGGCGCGATGGCGCGCCCAGTTCTCCTTCAGGATCGCGAGGTTCAACCCCGGCGCGTTCCAGACCGCCGGCGCCTGCGGGTTCGAGCCCAGGAAGTTCGTGATGATGGTGGGGAAGAACAACGGCACCGGCGGAATGGGGTTCTGGAAGAGCGGCGGCGTGAGCGGCGGCTCGACCTTGGTCTGCACCCAGCTCTTGAAGGTCGCGGTGTTGTTGAAGCTGTCGATCGCGGTGTCCGCCGTCGTCGTCTCGTTCAACATGGAGAACGGGAACTGGGTGAGCTGGAACTCGCGCAGCTCCCAGGGCGCGGCGAGCGCGATCTCGTTCGTCCGCTGCTGGCCCAGGGCGCTGCCGTTGGGGCGCGCCGGGTTGGCGTTGGCCTTGGCGAACTGCTCGGTGATGTTCTGGAGGGCCGCGTTGTAGGCGGCGCCGAAGGGCATGGCGTTGAGGTTGACCCACTGCTTGGCCCAGGCCCTGACCTCTTCACAGCCGCACTTCGGCACGCGGTACTCGAAGATCACCGTATACGGCTGCACCGTGCAGCCCCCGGTTTCCAGGCCGAAGACGAAGCGCGCCTCGCCGCCGTCGATGAAGTTGCCGCTGGTGCTCACCGTGTAGCCGCCACCCCCGCCGGTGGTGCGGCGCAGGTCGACGCGGGAGACGATGGCGAGGAGCCGGAAGGGCGCCTTCGTGAGGTCGAGGTGGCCGTCCGCCCGCAGCGGCCAGTTGTTGAGGATCAGCGGGTTATTCCGGGTCGAGACGGTATGGCCGTTGATCGTCGGCGGGGTCGGCCAGTTGGCGAGCCATTTCTCGGTATAGATCGCCGGGTCGATGCCGGAAGCCGCCTGGTTGGCGTTGTTGGTCATCAGGTGGTTGAAGGTCCACACCCCGTTGGGGTTGCCGCCGGTGCAGGGGTTCCAGGTGCGGGTGGGGTCCTGGACCACGGAGAGGTCGCGGATCATCAGCACGTGTTCCTGGAACGGATCGGTGCCGGGCACGACGACGCGCGCGACCAGACCCTGCGAGCTCTTCGGCTGCGGCTGGGCGCCGCCGGTCTGGCTCTCGGCCCCGAGGAAGACGACCGCGGGATTGATGGCGACCGCCCGGCCGGCATTGTAGCCGGTGAAGTCGAAGGCCCGCGGCGTCGCCGAGCCGACATTGGTCCGGCCGGCGAAGACCGGCACGCTGCCACCCGGGTGGGCGGCGATCGCGGCCTGGTCCGCCGAGGCGCGGGCCTGGAGCGCCGCGTCGTCGATCGAGGCGATGCCGGTGTAGAGGCCGTCGCCGGCGACCGCGTCGCCGCCTGCACCGTCATCCCGCAGGATGACGACCTCGTCCGGATTGCCCAGGGTGACGAATTCCTGGGTGCCGTCGGCCTGCTTGGCGGCGATCTCGTCCGCGGTGAGCTGCACGGTCACCAGGACGTTGCCGATGTTGGGAAAGGCGGTCGTCCGCTGGATGAGGACCTGGGCAGGTGGCGGGAGGGGGGCGGAGAGATTTTGCGCCGCGGGGCTCGCGACGGTAGTGGCGGCGGGCGCCGGGAGCGACATCCGGTTGAGGTTGCGCCCGGCAGCCAAAGCAACCGTGGCGAGCGCGACGAGCAGCACGGCCAGCACGGCGGCGCGGTGCCGCAAGGTCCAACGTTGAATCTTTCGCATGAAGCCTCCTTCAGCAGCGTGAATAGATCGAGCCGCCGCCGCAGACGACGTGGCGGACGGCCCATAAGAATTCGTCTATTGAAGAAGGTGCGTATTGCGAAGAAAAGTGCGCCTTGCTCCAAACTCCCGCCTCAGCGCCGCCGCCGGCGACCTTCCAAGGTATCCTGGAGAGGAGGGACCGGATGCCTACGGAAGCGACCGAGGGGATGGAAGAGCGCTGGTGGCTCGCGCCCCTGGCGCCGGATCTCCGGCGCGGGAAGCCTCGACTCGATCACCCTCCAGCTCTTCGTGCAGAAGTACCCGCGCCTCTGCGGCATGACCGGCACGGCGCTGCCCGCCGCCGCCGAGCTGGCGGAGGTCTACGGTCTCGACGTGCTCCCCATCCCCACCCACCGGCCGAGGATCCGTGTCGATCATCCCGACCGGCTCTACGGCAGCCGCGAGGCGTAGCGGCGGGCGCTCTGCGAGGAGATCGCCCGCGTCCACGAAAGCGGCCGGCCGATCCTCGTCGGCACGGTGAGCGTCTTTGAGTCGGAGCGCCTCGCCGCCGATCTCGCCGATCTCAGCGATCTCGGGCCGGCCGGGATCGCCTGCCGGGTGTTGAACGCCAGGAACGACGGCGAGGAGGCGGAGATCGTCGCCGAGGCCGGCGCCCCCGGCGCGGTGACCATCTCGACCAACCTGGCGGGGCGGGGCACCGACATCCGGCTCGGCGGGTCGGGCGAGCGCTACCGGGAGGAGGTCGTCGCCCTGGGCGGGCTCTATGTGATCGGCACCCACCGCCACGAGAGCCGGCGGATCGACGATCAGCTGCGCGGCCGGGCCGGCCGCCAGGGCGACCCCGGCTCCTCCCGCTTCTTCATCAGCCTGGCGGACGACCTCCTGGAGCGCTACGGCATCGAGCGGCTGCTGGGGCCCAAGCTCTTCCGCCTGTCGACCGCGGGCCCGCTGCCCGAGCATCCGGTCCTCGCACGCGAGGTGGGCCCGCGTCCAGCGCATCGTCGAAGGCCAGCACGCCGACCTCCGGAAGCGGCTGCTCGCGACGTCGCGGCTGCTCGAGAGCCAGCGGAGCCTGCTTCAGGAGTGGCGCCAGGAGGTCCTGGAGGAGCGCGACGAGGCGAGCCTCCTTGCCACGCGGAGCGCCAAATGGGAGCGGCTCCGCGCCGAGCATGGGGAAACGCTGCTGCGGCGGATCGAGCGGCGGATCACCCTGCTCAGCCTCGACCGCTGCTGGAGCCAGCACCTGGCCGAGATGCAGGCGGTACGCGACGAGGTCTATCTCGTCCAGCTCGACGGCCGCAATCCCTTCGCCGAGCTCTGCCGCACGGCGGGAGCGGCCTTCGAGGCGCTCCTCGAACGGATCGACGACACCATCGTCTTAACCTTCGAGCGGGTGACCGTCACGGCGGACGGCGTCGACTGGGAGCGCGAGGGTCTCCTCGGCCCCTCGTCCACCTGGACCTACCTGGTGAACGACAACGTCTTCGGAAGCAACACTTTCTTGACCCTCGCCAACCGCGCCTCCTTCGGCCTCTGGGCGGCCCTCGTCTGCTGGCCGATCCTGCTCGCCTGGGGGCTGGCGAAGCACTGGCGGCGCCGGCGGGGGAGAAGCCTGCCGGAGCGTTCGGAAAGGGAAGAGCCCCAGCGGTCATAAGTCATCTGCCGGAAACCAGGCACCCCCGATACTCCTTCCACGCTGACACGTAGTGTTGCCAGTCTCCTGAAGGGACGCCCTTCAGCCGAGCGAAGAACTTCGGCACGCAGGCCTTGCACGCCTTCTCGTGGGCCTCGGCCTCATGAGGGCTCTCGCCCAAAGTCACCTGACGAAAATCGGCCCGAAGGCAGAGGGCGGTCCGGGCTCGGACCCGGCTTTGAAGGTGCTCGCCGGCAGTGGAAAAAATGCGCGCCGTTTTATCCTGGGACGCTGTCACCACCCGGGTCCCATCCGGGCTGAAGGAGGCGGCGAAGACGATACCCGTGTGTCCCGTCAGGGTGGCGATCGGCTGGCCACTGGCCGCGTTCCAGATGCGCGCCGTTTTATCCTGGGAAGCCGTCACCACGCGGGTGCCATCCGGGCTGAAGGACGCGGCGAAGACTGTACCCGTGTGTCCTGCTAGGGTGGCGATAAGATGTCCGGTGGCCGCGTTCCAGATCCGCGCTGTATTATCCCTGGACGCGGTCGCCACCTGGGTGCCATCTGGGCTGAAGGATGCGGCCAGCACACCATAGTTGTGCCCCATCAGAGTGGCGATCGGCTGTCCGATGGCGGGGTTCCAGATCCGCGCCGTATTGTCCTTGGACGCCGTCACCACCCGGAGGCCATCCGGGCTGAAGGACGCGGCCAAGATCTGATCCCCGTGCTCTATCAGAGTGGCGAGCGGCTGTCCGGTGGTGGCGTTCCAGATCCGTGCCGTCCTGTCCTCAGACGCCGTCACCACGCGGGTGCCATCCGAGCTGAAAGAGGCGGCGAAGATAGGACCCGTGTGCCCGATCAGGGGGACGATCAGCTGTCCGGTGGCGGGGTTCCAGATCCGCGCTGTTTTGTCCTCGGAGGCCGTCACCACCCGAAATCCATCCGGGCTGAAGGATGCGGCGAAGACCCCCTCCGTGTGCCCCTTCAGGGTGACGATCGGGAGGCCGGTAGCGGTGTTCCAGATCCACGCCGTATTGTCCTGGGATGCCGTCACCACCCTGGTACCATCCGGGCTGAAGGACACGGCGAAGACCCCTTTCGCGTGCCCAGTCAGGGTGGCGATCGGCTGGTCGATGTTAACGTTCCAGACCCGCGCCGTATTGTCCTTGGACGCGGTCACCACTCGGGTGCCGTCCGGGCTAAAGGACGCGGTCCAGACCCAATCCGTATGCCCCGTCAGGGTAGCGGTTGGGTGGCCGGTGGCGGCGTTCCAGATCCGTGCCGTATTGTCCTGGGACGCCGTGACAACCCGGGTACCGTCCGGGCTGAAACAGGCGGTCGAAACTGTATCGGTGTGTCCTGTTAGGGTGGCGATCGGGTGTCCGGTGGCGGCGTTCCAGATCCGCGCCGTATTGTCCTCAGATGCCGTCACCACTTGGGTACCGTCCGGGCTGAAGGACGCGGCGAAGACCTCACCCGCGTGCCCCGTCAGGGTGGCGATCGGGTGTCCGGTGGCGGTGTTCCAGACCCGCGCCCTATTGTCTCCGGAAGCTGTCACCACGCGAGTGCCATCTGAGCTGAAGGACGCGACCGAGACCTCATCGGTTGGCCCATGGAGGATGGCGATCAGCTGTCCGGTGGCGGCGTTCCAGATTCGTGCCGTCTTGTCTCCGGACGACGTCACCACCCGTGTGCTGTCCGGGCTGAAAGACGCGGCCAAGATCTTAAATGTGTACCTCAGGGTGGCGATCGGGTGGCCGGTGGCCGCGTTCCAGATCCGTACCGTGTTGTCCTCCGACGCTGTCACCGCCTGGGTTCCGTCCGGGGTAAAGGACGCGGCCAAGACCCGAGCGGTATGTCCCTTTAGAGTGGCGATCGGCTGGCCGGTGGTGGCGTTCCAGATCCGCGCTGTCTTGTCCCCGGACGCCGTCACGATCCGGGTGCCGTCCGGGCTGAAGGACGCGGCCAAGACCCCAGAGATGTGCCCCTTCAGAGTGGCGAACTCTAGGGGTCGAACCAGAGCCTCGTGAAGAGTGGCGCTCGCCGTCGGGAGGGTGTCCGGCTGCTGGGTTTCCAAAAGAATCAGTCCGGCCTCCGTTGGGCGGTCTACCAAGAGGTTGGCGGCAAGTGCCGCTCGCGCTCGATCCCGTGACCGCTCTTCGGACGCCAGGGCCTGTTGGCGCTGCCACCAAGCCAACAACGCTGCTCCGAGAATGATCGTGACGGCGACCACGGCTGCCAGCTGGAGGCTGCGGCGCTGGCGTCTTCGGCGTTCCGCCTGCCGGCGGCTCGCGGCGACCAGCCGTTCCTCGTCGGGCGTCGGCACCCGCATCCCAGATTGCCCGGCCTCCACCTGGGTCAGATCAAACGCATCCAAGGCTGGCCCCACCGTTCCCCCATCCCACTCCCGTGCGCGTTCTTGCAGAATGCGCAGCGCCCTCTGGCCTGGAAGGTTCGAGGCCTCGAAGCGGCGCCGCACGAGAGGGGCTAAGGTGTCGTGAGCCAGGCGGGTCGTCTGGGTGCTGCCGGTGAGCAGGTAGCGGTCTTGGCACTGTTGGAGGAGCTCGCGGACATCCTGGCGTCCGCCGTAGCGTGCGACGACCTCAGTGACCTGACGCGTCTCTGCGGAGCCTAGGGGGGTCGTGTGGTGGGCGAGGAGGTCAAGGACCAAGCCCGAGTTCACAAGTTCAGAGCGCCAATCTCGAAGTTCTCTGATCTGATCCTCGACGAAGTCGTCGAGAAGGATTCCGCGACGCTTCATATCCTGATAGAGCTCGACCGTGAAGCGCGGTGCTGCGGGACTCGCCTGGAACGCTTGGGACCACATCTTGGTGAGCAGGATCTGGAGCGCCGGAGCGATGGTGGCGGCAGGATCCTCGAGCAGATCGCCGGCGAGGAGGCCTGGGAGATCCGGCTCGATCCCCAGGTGGTAGTAGTGTCGCAGGCGTTCGTTGGATGACAGGCCAGCAACCGCCTCCGTGATACCTTGGAGATCGAGGTGCGCAACCTCCACCTGGGTACGAGGGAGTTTTTCGCTCTCCAAGAGCCGCAGCACCTCCGCGAGCCACTCCTTGCGGAAGCTCAGGAGGAGGCGCCCGCGAGGCCGGGCCTGGCGAGCCGCGAAGAGCGAGCGCAGCGCGGCCGCGAGCTCGGCGGCCTCCGTCCCGCTGGGCAGCGGGCGCGTCCAGGCCTCTTCGGCTTGGTCGAGGATCACGATCAACGTCTTGTTCGGCGACTCCCGCCGACGCCAGGCAGCTGCGACAGCGGCCTCTGGAGTGGCTGAATCCGTGCCGCTTGAGAGCGCCCGCGCCAGGGTTCCGGTCAGCCCTAGAGTTCCGTCCCGCCGCAGATAGAGCACCTCGGAGGAGGATTCCAATCGCGGCAGGAGACCCGCGGCGAGGAGCGACGACTTGCCCACCCCGGCGGCGCCGAAGAGGAGCACGATCGGCGCTCCGTCCGGCAAGGTGACCGCCTCGAAGAGCTCGCGGATCTCCCGGCCGCGGCCAAAGAAGACCTGAGCATCCTCAGGGGTGAACGGCGCGAGGTGCTTGAAGGGAGATGGCGGGAGATCGAGTGTCGGCAGTGGAGGCAGCCCGAAGAGGTCATCCCCGGCCGCTTTTGGCAGGCCCCATGTCTCGAGGCCTTCCTTAGCGCGAGAGCCAACATAGAGATTCCACGGCGAATTGTCCTCGGCCGGCAGAGGCGGGACAGGATGAGGGTGGAGGTTCCTTGGGGTCAGCACGCCATATTGAGTTTGGATCGCCGCTACGGCCTGGGCCAGGGCGGAGCGGATGGGGATGCCGGCAGCGAGGGCCCGATAAAAGCGGGTCGAAAGCTCGGTGGCGACTTCGTCGTCAATGGACTGTGACGTGGCGATCACCGCGTGGACACCGGCGTCAAGGAGGCCCTGGACTTGCCCCTGGGAGGAGCACCCGTTCAAGAAGACCAGCTCGAGGCCACGCTGCTCGCCCAGGAAACGGGCGAGGCCTTCAGCGTGGGCCGCTGTGGCTGCCCCCTCACGCGATTCAAATAGAAGTGCACCGCTACCAGCGTGGCCGCCAAAGTGGAAGACCGCGACCCGGTCGCGGTACCCGGCGGCCTGGAAGACGTCAAACACCTCTTCGACGGTGGCGTTGGCGCGTTCCACCACCTCGCAGATGCCGGCTTGCACCGCTGGGGCCATGGCCGCGCGGACTCGGCGCTGCTCTTCGGGGAGATTCCGCAGGTGGTGGGCCGGGTCGACCCGGTCGTTGGCGAAAGCCAAGAAAAGGAAGACGGGCCGTGTTGTGGAGTTCATCGGGGTTCCCATAAGGGAGAGACACGCTTGGAGGGAAGGAGGTTTAGCGGAAGCTGGCAGGTGCCGTGGCCCTCAGCGCCGCCGCAACCGGGCGAGGAAGGCCGAGCCGTCCCAGAGGGTGAACGGCTGGATGCCGGGCACCTCGACGAGGAAGCCGCAGCGGGAGCAGAGGTCGGCGAAGGCGTCCCGGTCGGATTGCAGGTCGCCGCTGTAGGAGAAGTTGAGGACCGCGAAGTCGCCGCCTGGGGTCAAGACCCGGGCCGCCTCGGCGAAGTGGGTGGCGACCAGCTCCGGGCCCGCCTGCTGGAGGTAGGGGAAGGAGTCGACGGCGAAGACGAGGTCGAAGCGGCCGGCGGGGAAGGGGCTGAGGTCGCGGCCGGTGCCGAGGACGAAGTGGACGTTGTCGAGCCCTTGGGCGCGCCGTTTCGCGACGGCGAGCATCCCTTCCGAGATGTCGAGGCCCCAGGCCTCCGCGACCCGGCCGGCCAGGGCGACCTGGAAGCGGCCGATCCCGCAACCGATCTCCAGGGTCCTCCGGTCGGACGCCAGGAGCCCCCAGCGGTCGAGGAGGTCGAAGACCTCGCGCGTCCCTTCGGCCAGGAGCTCGGGGTCGCCCAGAGAGTAGAGGGCGACGCTCGCCTCTTCGCTCCGCGCCACCGCCCGGTCGAAGAAGCGGCGGCAGGCCTCGATCGCCACCTCTCCCGTGCCCTCCTCCTCGGGGTGGTCGGGGAGCAGGGGGACGATGCGGTTCAGGCCCTCCGGGTTGCGCCGCAGGAGCTCGGTGATGGCGGCGAACCGCGGGTGGGCCTGGGCCAGGGGGACGAGCAGGTCCTCGACCTCCGCGGCGCTGCCGAAGGCGAAGAGGAGGCCGGCCAGGGCGACCGGCGGCGACAGCTCGCCCGCCACCAGCCGGCGCAGGACGCCCCGGGCCGGCCCGGGGACCTGGTCGAGATAGAGCTTGGCCCGGCTCTTCATACTCTTCACGATCGATGCCGGGGCCTCTCCGCCGTCGGACGCTCAGAGCAGCCCGGGGTGGGCGAGGAGGGCGGCGAGGAGGCGGCGGAGCTTGCCGGCGGCCTGCTGTCCGGCGGCCAGGACCTCGGCGTGGTCGATGGGCGCCGCGCCCACGCCGGCCGCGGCGTTGCTGACCAGGGAGAGGCCGAGGCAGCGTACCCCCATGTGGCGGGCGGCGATCACTTCGAGGACGGTCGACATCCCGGTCACGTCGCCACCCAGGAGGGCGAGCATCCGCACCTCGGCCGGCGTTTCGTAGCTGGGGCCGGGCAGCCCGACGTAGACCCCCTCTTTCAGCGGGACCGAGAGCTCCGCCGCCAGGCTCTGGACGAGCGCCACGGCCGCCGGATCGTAGGCGTTCCCCATGTCGGGGAAGCGCGGCCCCCACTCCGGCGGCAGGTCGCCGCGCAGCGGATTCAGGCCGGAGAGGTTGATCTGGTCGCGGAGCAGCACCAGGTCGCCGGGCCGGAGATCGGGCTTCAGGCCGCCGGTGGCATTGGTGAGGATCAAGAGCCGCACCCCGAGGAGGGCGGCGAGGCGGATGGGGAAGACCGTATCGTGGGCGCTGTACCCCTGGTAGGAGTGGAGCCGGCCGCGCATGTAGAGGACGGGGCGGTCTGGCCGCGGCAGCAGCACCTCGACCTCGTGCGCATGCCCCGCCACCGGATGGACGGGGAACGGCAGGAAGTAGTCGAGGCCGATCGGGCCGTGCGCCCGCTCGCCCAGGTCCACCCCGAGCCCGGAGCCCGAGACCAGGGCCACCACCGGCCGCTGCCAGCCGAGCGCGCCCCAGCGCTCGACCGCTTCCTTCAAGGGTTGGGTCAGGTCGTCCATGGCGGGGGATGGTAGCAGGGTTGGGCGGTGAAGCGCCTGGACCTGCGGCGGCACGCCGAGCCGTTTCATCTTGCCAGGAAGCGAGGGAGCCACCGGGCCCGGGGCTTTTCCGGGGCCGTATCTTCTGCCTCCAGCCCGGCGCCCTCGTAGCTGTGGAGCGGCGTCGCGTCGTCTTCTGGCCACATCGGGCTGACCGAGCCGGGGCGATAGAACGTCACCGTCACGCTCCGCCGCGACTTGCGACTGCTCAAGGCGACGGGCTGCACCGCGTGCCACGAGCGGTCCGACCGGACCAGCACGGCGGAATGTCCGACGAGAGGAAGGATCTCCGCGGCGACGTCGTCCGGGCTGCCGGATCGCAGGATGCTCAAGCAGCCTCCATCGTTCGGATTCCACGCGCGGTTGAAATACAGGACGTGGGTGACGAGCTTGTACGGCAGATCGAGATGCGGGCCGAGACTGGCTCCCGGTCCATAGTGATAGACGTTGGCCTCGATCGGCACGGCGGTCAGATCGTGTCCCGTCAGCAACGACATGGCGGCCCGGTATTCTGGCGACAGCAGGTCGTGAGCCAGCTCCCGCCAGACGTCGGAGAGCTCGGCGGCGTGAGCGACGGTGCCCGTTCCGAGCCCGAGCAGCGCGCGAGCCTCGTACAGGTATTCCTTCTCTCCGTCGTGTCCGGACAGGGTCTTGAAATGGTCGCGCGGATAGGTCGCGGCGAGAGCCGCGGCCGCCTGGGGCGCGAACAGGTCGTCGATCGCCGCCCAGGAGTACGGCTGGGTCTCCAACGCGCGCCGCGCGATCTGCGTCAAATCGAGCATGGTCTCCCCTCGGTCCCCGGCTTACCGCCCCAGGCGCCGGCCGGCGAAGCGGAACGGGGCGGTGACTTTCCATGAGGTGGACGCCAGCAGCTCCCCGATCCGGCGGTCCCGGGTCGCGATCTCCTGCCGCGCCAGGGCGAGGAGCTTGAGGAGCTCGGCGATGCGCTGCGTGTTTTCCTCGCGTTCCGCCGCGAGCGTCGCCGTCGTCTGGCTCCGCGCCTCCAGGGCCGCGACCGCGGCGTCACGCCGCACGGCCGTCTCCTCCAACACCCCCGGCAGGGACTGCCAGAACCGGCCCACCTCCACCGGCGTGCCGGTGACGCCGCCCTGGAGGACGGCCGCGACGCGGTCCCAGTGTTCGGCGAGCCGGTCGACCGCGGCGCCGACCTGCGGCGAGACCGCAGCCCTCCCCAGCCGCGAGAGGAAACCGCTCGGATCCGGATCGTGTTCCGTGGGCAGCGGGTAGATCCCGGCGAAATCCTGGAGGCCGGGGAACTTTCCCACCGTCAAATCCGCCGGGCTGAAGATGGGCACGCCCGCGGTGAGCGCGGTGATCGCCAGGTGAAAGCTGGGACCGATCACCGCCGCCGCCTGCCGGATGAGCTCGGCGAGCACCAGCCGCTGCGGCCAGCTGGGCAGGCGGACGAGCCCGGGCAGGTCGGCGTCCAGGAATGCTGTGTCGTCGCCGTTCACGGGGCCGATCGGCAAGGCCAGAAAGCGGAAGCCCCGCAGCCGGTCGGCATGCCGTTTGAGGAAGCGACAGCAGGAGTCCAGACCGCGGACACCCTGGAGGATGATGTACGGTCCCGTCAGCCCGCAGGCTTGACGGAGCCGGCTGAATTCGAGCGATGGCGGCTCCTGGAGCCGGCGCCCGATGCCGAAAACGGTGTCGGGCACGACGGCGATGCGGTCCGGGTCGACGAAGCGGGTGAGCGCCAGGCGCGACGGCTCGTC
Organism: Thermoanaerobaculia bacterium; assembly: GCA_035644215.1. Lineage (GTDB taxonomy): Bacteria > Acidobacteriota > Thermoanaerobaculia > Multivoradales > UBA5704 > DASQPA01. The sequence goes on along the minus strand of DASQPA010000155.1, from coordinate 5,618 downwards.
GCGCACCGCGATATAGGAGCTCTGCGAGAAGGTCAGCTCCATCAGCGGATCGCCCCACGCCGGGAGGTCGCTGTAACTCACGCCGGGGGCGTTCCAGAGCAGCGGAATGCCGTGTTGCAGGGCGATCAGCGCCGGCGAGAGCCAAAAGCCGGTGGGATGGTGGATGGCCGGCGTCGGCGGGCCATAGCCGGCAGCCACCTGCTTGTCGAAACGGACCAGGAAGCCGCCGCCGACCAGCAGGCCGTCGAGACCGGCGGCGAGCCGCGGCAGCTCGGTGATCGAGGTCACCGGAAAGGGCCACTCCGCCGCCGTCTTGGCGGCGTAGGAGAAGCAGTGGAGCTTGACCCGACCGAGCCTCTCCGCGAGCTCCGCCTCGGCGATGAGCGGGAAGAGCAGATCGCCGTAATTTTCGACGTCAAAGGTACCGACCAGCGCGATTTGCCACTCCCGAGTGCTCATGCGCGCGGCATCCTATCGGGCTTGGAGGCGGGGGTGGGCGGGCCTGCGTCTCGCCGAAAAGGCCCGGAAGCCGCGGCTCCTCCCTTCAACTAGTGCGAGGAGTGAGCGGAGGCCATCCTTCAATCCCTGTCCGCGATAGGCTATCGTTCCCGCGGCCAGCCCTCGCCGGCCGTTATCCCGGAACGAAGAGAGGTTGGGGGATGTCAGAGCTCGACGAGCAGATCGAAAACCGGCGTGCCAAGCGCCGGCAGCTGGCGGCGGCGGGGGTCGCGGTCTATCCCCATCGCTTCGAGTGGGATGCGGAGCCGTCCGGCATCCGTGCCCGGTGGGGGGAGAGGACCGCCGAGGAGCTGGAGGCGGAGAAGGTCCACCTGCGGGTGCCGGGCCGGGTGAAGGCCATCCGTACCCAGGGGAAGCTGGTCTTCGCCGACCTCCACGACGGACGGGAGAAGATCCAGCTCTTCATCCGCACCCAGCAGCTGCCGGAGAGCGCCCGGGGGGTCCTGGACCAGCTCGACCTCGGCGACCTGGTGGGCGCCGCCGGCACCCTCATGCGCACCCGGCTGGGGGAGCTGTCGCTCGCCGTCGACGACCTGACCCTCCTCGCCAAGGCTCTGCGCCCCCTGCCCGAGAAGTGGCACGGCCTCTCCGACGTCGAGACCCGCTACCGCCAGCGCTATCTCGACCTCGCCACCAACCCCGAGTCGCGCCAGGTCTTCGAGGTGCGCGCCGCCCTGGTCAAGGGGATCCGCGCCTTCCTCGACGAGCGCGGTTTCCTGGAGGTCGAGACGCCGATGATGCACCGCATCCCCGGCGGGGCGACGGCACGGCCGTTCATCACCCACCACAACGCGCTCGACATGGACCTCTACCTGCGGATCGCCCCCGAGCTGTTCCTGAAGCGCCTCCTGGTGGGCGGCATCCCGCGGGTCTACGAGATCAACCGCAACTTCAGGAACGAGGGGATCTCGACCCGCCACAATCCCGAGTTCACCATGCTGGAGTTCTACTGGGCCTACGCCGACTACCTGCAGATGATGGACCTGACCGAGGAGCTGCTGACCGGCCTGGCCGAGACCGCGCGGCAACTCCAGGGGAAGGAGGCCCTGACCTGGGAGGGGCAGACCATCGACTACGCGACCCGCCCCTGGCCGCGGCTCACCATGCGCGAGGCCACCGCCCGCTTCGGCGGCCTGGACGTCGCGGCGCTCGACGACGCGGCAGCGCTCCGGCAGGAGCTGGAACGCCGCGGGGTCGCCCTGCCGCCCGGCGGCGGCTACGGGCACCTGCTCGCCGCCCTCTTCGAGGAGGTGGCGGAGAAGGAGCTGGTGCAGCCGATCTTCATCACCGAGTTCCCGGTCGAGGTCTCGCCGCTCTCCAAGCAGAAGCCGGACGATCCGCGTTTTACTGAACGCTTCGAGCTCTACATCGGCGGCATGGAGATGGCGAACGGCTTCTCCGAGCTGAACGACCCGGACGTCCAGGCGGAGCGTTTCCGGGAGCAGGTCGCGGCCCGCGACCGGGGGGACGCCGAGGCCCACTACTACGACGCCGACTACGTCCGCGCCCTGGAGCACGGCCTGCCACCGGCGGCGGGGATCGGCGTCGGCATCGACCGACTGACCATGCTCCTCACCGACCGGCAGTCGATCCGCGACGTCATCCTCTTCCCCCTGATGCGGCCGGAGGCGGAACCCAGGGGCTGACCCGCAGGGCGTTGTGGGACCTCCGGAAAGTGTTTCGGAGGCTCCGGAAGTCTTTCCGGACCCTCCGAAAGCGTTCCGGATGCTCCGAAAGTCCTTCCGGACCTCCGGAAAGCGTTCCGGATGCTTCGAAAATCGTGTCGGGACCTCCGAAAATCGTTCCGGATGCTCCAAAAATCGTGTCGGGACCTCCGAAAATCGTTCCGGACGCTCCGAAAGTCGTTCCGAGACCTCCGGAAATCGTTCCGGATGCTCCGAAAGTCGTTCCGGAACCTCCGGAAAGCGTTTCGGACGCTCCGGAAGTCTTTCGGGAACCTCCGGAAGTCTTTCCGGACCGTCCGAAAGCGTTTCGGATGCCCCGGAAGTCTTTCCGGACCTCCGGGAAGCGTTTCGGATGTTCCGGAAGTCTTTCCGGACCGCCGGAAAGTGTTTCGGAGGCTCCGGGAGTCTTTCCTGCCCTATCCGCAACTCGCCGGCAGCACCTCCGGCGCAGCGAGCACTTCAATGTTCCTCGCCACGTCCTTGGACTCGGCGAGCCAGACCACGTGGCAGACCTTCTCGACCGAGCCGCCGGGGTGGAGGAGCCGGTCGCCGATCCAGCTCGCCTCCTTGTCCTTGAGATCGAGGAGCGTCTGCTCAAGATCGGGGTCCCCCCGGACGATCACCAGCTCGTTGGCGAACAGCCAGGCGAAGTCGCGGGCGGCCTCCATGGCGACGTTGACGAGCTTCTGCTCGTCGTCCTCCCCCATGTCCTCCAGGAGATGGATCAGGGGGGAGAGGGTGCCGAGCTCGGCGAAGACCGTGGGCACCAGGCAGGCCAGCAGGGCGTTGATCTTGTCGAAGTCGCCGTGGATGCTGGCGAGGCCCGCCGGGGTGGCGGCGACCTGGGCGGTGGCGATCCCCAGGTCGTAGGTGATGTGGGCGTTCATGCCGACCAGGAGATTCTGCAGGATGAGGAGGGTGGGGTCGGCGACGCCGTCGAAGGCGACCCGCCAGCAGGCCGAGATCGCGGGGTCGCCGCTGCGCCACTGCGAAAAAGCTTGGAGATAGCGGCTGGCGAAGGTGACGTCCAGGACCTCCATCCGCGCGTCGTCGTCGAAGTAGCCGGTGCCGATCCGCTGCCGGACGGTACGGGTGACCCGCCGGTAGAGGGCCGCGAAGTAGCCGGCGCGGCTGCCGTTGTCGATGCACCAGGCGAGGATCTCGTCCAGTTGCGCAAGAACGCCGTCGATCGGATCGTCAGAGCCACCGAAGCCGCCGGTACCGCCGGGAACGCTCGCCATGCCGTTTGGCCTCCTGGTCAGGATGACTCTCCGGGAGGGTCCGCGAAAGGGCACCGAATTTCCGACGCACTGCACTAGCGCGTCCCAAGTGTGGTAGCGGAGCGAGGGTTTAGCAGAGCCTGGTCCCACATTGCGTCCCACAAGTTCCGCAGGAGGCAACACCGCTGCAGCAGTTAGTGTAGGTACAGTCAGTATTAGCACTGAGCCCACCTGCCATCCCCACCAGTTCGCTCTTCTCAAGGCTCCTCAGCGTCTCTTTCGCCAGCATCAACTTCTTGACCTGCTTCTTCATAGGATGCCTCCGCTAGTAGAAGCCGGGGAGCCGCCCCCGGCCCGCGCATTCTAGCATTTAGGGTCTCCCGCCACCCCCTTCCTCTCTCCGACATCACGGGTGAAAGAGTCGGGCCGCTGCAGATCGACGCCGTCCGGGCCCCACAGTCCTGCCTGCCCCCTCTGCGCCACCGCTTCGCCTTCGCGCCGCCCCCTCCTACCCTAGATGAGCTATCGTTGCCCCCGCCGGGCCCGGCCGGCCCGCCGATCACCGATCGCCATGAGCCGACCCTCGCGCCTCCTCCTCGCCCGGATCCCCTTCCCGGCCATCCTCGCCCTGCGCTACTTGAAGAGTACGCGCAAGGATGCCTACGTGACCTTCCTCTCCGCCGTGGCGGCGGGGGGGATTGGGCTCGGGGTGGCGGCGCTCATCCTGTCGCTCGCCGTGATCTCGGGTTTCCAGGAGGCTCTCCGCACCGAGATCCTCTCCCGCACGCCGCAGATCGAGGTCGACCTGGCGCCGGGGAGCTCCCAGAGCGTGGAAGCGGTGCGGCGGGCGGTGCTCGCCGTGGCCGGAGTGCGCTCCGCCCAGGTGCAGGTGTCGGGGAACGGCTGGCTGGTGTCGCGCGGCAAGGTCGAGCCGGTCGAGCTGGTGGGCATCGCCGGCCGGGTCCCCGCCTCGTTCCCCGGCGCCGCCGGCAAGCCCGAGGGGCTCTACGTCGAGGGCGCGCTCGCCTCCCGCTGGGGACTGAAACCCGGGCAGGTGATCCAGATCGTCTCCCCCAAGCCGACCCTGGCGCCCCTGGGCGGGCCGCAGCCGCGGGTGCGGAGCCTGCCGATCTCGGGCAACTTCCAGAGCGGCCGCACCCAGGAGGAGCAGGAGCGGGTCGCCCTCCCCCTGGCGGTGGCCGAGACGCTCCTCGGCACCGACGAGCTGCGGCTGGACGTCGCCGCCAAAGACCTGGACGCCGCTCTCGACGTGGCGGGGCGCCTGCCGGCGGTGCTACCCCAGGGGAGCGAGGTGCGCACCTGGAAGGACCTGAACCGCCCGCTTCTCTTTGCCCTGCGGCTCGAAAAGGTGATGATGTTCGTCGCCGTCTTCCTGATCGTCCTGGTGGCGGAGCTGGCGCTGATGGCCGACCTCGCCCTCATCATCTCTTCGAAGCGGCCGGAGATCGGCATGCTGGGGGCGATGGGCGCCAGCGCCTCGCACCTGCGCCGCGCCTTCCTCCTCCTGGGCGGGCTGGTGGCCGGGATCGGCGCCTTCGGCGGCGCCAGCCTCGGCGGCCTGGCGGCCTGGGTTCTCGACCGCTACAAGCTCGTGCCGGTGCCGGGCAAAGTCTATTTCCTGGAGTACGTCCCCTTCCTGGTCAAGGGGGGAGACTTCGTCCTCGTCCTCGGCCTCACCCTGGGGATCGCCCTCCTGACCTCCCTCTACGCCGCCCAGCGGGCCGCGGCGCTCGATCCCATCGAGGCGATGCGCCGATGAGGATGGAATGAGCGTCCCGGTCCGCGCCACCAATCTTACCAAGACCTACGCCGACGGCATCCGGCGGGTCGAGGTCCTGAAGGGGATCGACCTCACGGTCGAGCCGGGGGAGCTGGTGGCGGTGGTCGGGCCCTCGGGGTCGGGCAAGTCGACCCTCCTCCACCTGCTCGGGGCTCTCGATAAGCCGGACCACGGCGAGGTCGCGATCGGCGGCCAGACCCTCTCCGGCCTTTCGGGGGCGCGCCTGGCGGCTTTCCGCAACCGTACGATCGGCTTCGTCTTCCAGTTCCACCAGCTGCTGCCCGACTTCACCGCGCTCGAAAACGTCATCCTCCCTGGTCGCATCGCCGGGGGAGAGCCGCGAAAGCTCCTGGCCCGCGCCGTCGGCCTCCTCGCCGAGGTCGGCCTCGCCGA